>JBFGJL010000011.1:0-10336 GCA_041577235.1 Acidimicrobiia bacterium
ACAGCGTCCGCGCCTTCGTCACCGATCAACTAGAACCGAGCGAAGCGGTGGAGCTGCGCGAACTTCATACCGGCTACTTCGTCCGGCTGGCCAGCTCGGCCTCCGACCAGCTGACCGGGGAACGGGTGGCGTGGTGGCTGGCGGCCCTCGGAGACGACCACGAGAACCTGCAGGCCGCCCTTGGACGTCTCCTGGCCGCTGGAGACACCGACCGCGGTTTCGAAATGCTCGGTAGCACCTGGCGGTATTTCCAGGGGACCGGCCGGCTGGGCGAAGTGGCCCTGTGGCTGGAACGCTTCTTTCAGCTCGGCGACCATCCCCCACCGTCCCCCGCCCTGGCCAAAGCGCTCATGGCTCGGGGGGCGGTGGCTTACTGGCGGTCCGATTTCGACGATGCCGCCGACGAGTACCGAGCCGCCATCGCCGTCGCCGAGTCCGTCGGCGACCCGAAGCTGCGGGCGGATGCATACTTCGGACTCGCCACGTCGCTGGGCAACCGCGGTGAGCTGGAGGGAAGCCAGACCGCGCTCGATGCCGCCCGCCGGCTCTACGAGGACCTCGGCGACACCTCCGGACTGGCCGGCGTCGCCGCGGCGGAAGCGTTCTACGTCTCCTACGTGGAGGGAGCGCTGGCTGCAGTCGAGCCGTGGAGTCGGGCCGTCGCCTTTTGGGAGGCATCGGGGCAGCCGACGCTGGCAGCCCAGACCAACCTCGCCATCGCCGGCGCCGCCGTGCTCGACGGGAACTACGAGGAGGCGAAGCGAATCGCCCGCCACAGCCTCGACCTGGCCGAGCAGGTGGGAGACCGCTTCGTCGCCGCCTGGGCCGTCGAGTGGGTGGCGACCGCCTTGGTGGCGGCAGGGGAACTCGACACGGGAGCGCTCTTGGCCGGAGCAGCCGCCGCCGCCAGAGAGCGGATGGGAGGCGGATGGACCCCGTTGTCGATGGACATCGAAGACGCCGCCACCCGGGCGACCGCCGCCATGGGAGCGGTCGAGGCTCAGGCTGCCATGGCTCGGGGAGCGGACCTGACCCTCGATCAGGCGATCGAGATCGCCCGCGGCACCTGAGAGGATGCCCCTGCCGGCGACGGTGCTCCGCCCTCACCCGGCCGCCATAATCGGCCGGTGAGCCAATCCTCGATCGACCTCAGCTGGCGTCCCCTGCGCCCCGCCGACCTGGCGCAGGTCCACGCCTTGTACGACGGGTGGACGGAAGCCAACCTTCTGTCCTGGCGGATCTCGCCCGAGGAGGTGCAGCACGAGCTGGACTCTCCCGGACTCGACCTGGCCGTGGACTCGCGGGCGGCGCTCGACCCGGCGGGACGGATGGTGGCGGCTGCGTGGGTGGACCTGGCCTCGGGAGAGAAACACCGTGCCTTCACCATGACCCTGTCCCTTCCCGGGTTCGAGGCAGCGGAGGAGGAGGCGATCCGCTGGGCCGAGGCCCGGGCCCGCCAGCGCCTGGCAGCGGCCGGCGAGGGACTCCCCAAGGTGATCCGGGCCTGGTCGGAGACGACCATGGTGGATCGTATCGAGCGTTTCCGCTCGGCCGGCTACGTGGTCGACCGCTTCTTCGTCGACATGATCAGGCCGCTGGACGAGCCGATCCCCGACCCGGTGACCCCGCCCGGCGTCGACCTGGTCGACTGGCAGGACCGTTGGGAGCGTTCAGCCTGGGAGGCCCATCGGGAGGCCTTCGCCGATCATTGGGGCACGGTCCCCCTCAGCTGGGAGAAATGGGAGCACCGGGTGACGGATCCACAGTTCCGGCCCGACCTGTCGGTGCTGGCGATGGCGTCCGGGGAGGTGGTGGCCTTCGCTCTGAACGGGGTCTATCCGTACGACTGGGAGGTGCGGGGGAGGAGGGAAGGGTGGATCGACAGCCTCGGCACCCGCCGGGAATGGCGCCGGCGCGGCCTGGCTTCGGCCCTGATCTCGGCTTCGCTGCTCCGATTCGCCGCCGAGGGCCTCGACCACGGCGCCCTGGGGGTGGACGTCGAGAACCCCACCGGAGCCCTCGGCCTGTACACACGCCTCGGGTTCGTCGAGAACGAGCGCTCGGTCGCGCTGGTCAAAGAAGTCTGAACGCCGGGGCGGATCAGCGCCAGCGGCTGCTCGCCCCGGTCAGCTCCGCCCGGGGGAGCCGGATGGGGAAGCGGCGCCGGATCTCGTCGTCGGCCTCCGGGCTGACGTGGCCGGGGTGGTGGTTGCGCAACGTGTCGCCCACCACCACCTTCGCCCGGGTGAGGATGTCGACCCGGCCCTGGTCCTGCCAGTCTTTGGGGCTGGTCCGGTCGCCGACCGCCGGGTACACGTAGTCACGCTGCATCAAGGCCAGGGTCTGGGGATGACCGAGGAAATGTCCCTCGCCGGCCACCACCCCGGCGATCACCTCGGCCGAGAGGCTGTCCGGACTCACTTCCAGTCCCCGCACGGTCCGGTTGATCGACCCCATCATGTCGTTGTCGATGACGAACGCCTCCAACGAGCACCCGAGAATGCTGCCCAGCATGCCGGCCGACTCGTAGATGAGGTTGGCCCCGGCCGCCGCCGCCAGCACCACGGTGATGCCCTTCTCGTAGCCGGCCTGGTTGTCGGGCAGCTTGGAGTCGGCCATCCCTGCCGCCACTCCGGAGGGGAGACCCAGATCGTTGACCACCTGTGCTGCCGCGGCATTGAGGAGGGCTTCCTCCCCCGACCCCCCGCTCATCGCCCCGGTCCGCAGGTCGGAGACGAAGGGCCAGAGGCCGATGATGGCGGGATGACCGGGACTGAGCAGGTTGACCACCACGAGTCCGGCCAGGCACTCGGCCAGGCCTTGGGCCAGCGCCCCGGCCAGCGCCGCCGGGCTGGTGGCACCCGCCTGGCCGGCCGACAGCAGGTTGACGATCATGCCGGTCTCGACCTGGGCGACCAGACACTCGCACGACTCCCGGGCGAAGCGGAGGGGCGGAACCACGAAGGTGTTGTTGGCCGAGCAGAAGGGCCGCTTGCGGAACTCCCCCTCGCCCCCCAAGGCGAGGTCGAACATCTCGACTGCCTGGTAGACGTGCTCGGGGGCGAAGAAGCTGGTGCCGATCGGCTTGGTGGTGCCCATCATGGCGGCATAGGCCGTGTTGAGATCCAACTCCTGGGCGGTCTCCATGTCCCGGGCCACCACCGGACGGACGAAGAAGTGGATGTGCTCCAGCGTGTCGGCGAGCCGGGACAGGTCATAGAGGTCGAGCAGGGTGCTGGGCCGGTAGGTGCGGTCCTCCAGGTCCAGCATGAGGACCGCCGCCCCCGCCGTGCCGAAGTGGACGCGGCTGCCCGAGAGATCGAGGCTACGGGCGGGGTCGAAGCCCGGATAGTGGATCTCCTTGGCGGCCGTGGCGATACACGTCTCCACCAGCTCCGGGGGGAATCGCAGCCGGCCGGCGTCGTCCAGCTCGCCACCGGCCCCGGTCACCAGCTCGACGAAGACCGGAATGGGGTCCGCCATCCCGACCGTGTCCAACAGGTCGAGCGCGGTGCGGTAGACCGCCTGCACCTGGTCGTCACCGAGGGGGCGATAGCTCCCACCGATCTGTCCGGGCCGCACCGCCCGCAGCTCGTCGGGGGGACCTGCCGCCCGGGCCGCCACCCGCGCCTCCCGGCCCCCAGCCCGGCGGCGCTTCGACCGGCTGCTCATGCCCGCAGTCGCTCGTTCTTGGGGTCGAAAGCCGGCTCCGCCAGCACCCGGGCCGGCCGCCGCTCACCGAGAACGATGACGTCCATCTCGGCGCCGGGGGCGGTGTAGGCCGGCTCGACGTAGGCGAAGGCCAGGCTCGTGCCGACGGTGTGGCCGAAGGCGCCGCTGGTGGTGATGCCGATCAACCGCTCGCCGTCGTACACGGCTTCGTTGCCCATCGGGTCGGCATCGGCGGCGTCGACCTCCAGGTACACCACCTGGGTACTGACGCCGCGGGCTCGGCGGGCCAGGGTGGCTTGCCGTCCGATGAAGGTCTTGTCGAAGTCGACGAACCGCTCCATGTCGGCCTCGATCATGGTGATCTCGGTGGTCAGCTCGGCTCCCCACGCCTTGTAGGCCTTTTCGAGGCGCATCGAGTTCATGGCATAGAGACCGAAGTCGACCAGGCCGTGTTCCACCCCCGCCTCCTGCACCGCCCCGTACAGCTCGGTCATCCGATCGATGGGGTGGTAGAGCTCCCACCCCAGCTCGCCCACGTAGGAGACTCGGAGGGCGCGGGTGGGGATGCCGGCCACGGTGATCTCCCGGCCCTGCAGCCACGGGAACGCCTCATTGCCCAGATCCTGGTCGGTGAGCCCTTCGAGCAGCCGGCGGGCGTGGGGTCCGGCCACCGCCAGGGCTCCATACTGCTCGGTGACGTCGGCGATCTCGACCTGTTCACCGGGCCGGCGGTGCTGCTGGAGCCAGTCCAGGTCGTGCTGCTGGGCGATGATGGCCGAGAGAACGAAGAACCGGTCTCCATCGAGGCGGGTGATCGTCGCCTCCGACTCGATGCCGCCCAGCTCGGTCAGCATGTGAGCCAGCCGGATACCGCCCGGCCGGTCGGGGATCCGGTTGGCACAGATCCGGTCGAGGAAGTGGGCGGCATCACGGCCCCTGACGTCGTACTTGGAGAAGGCGGTGAGGTCGATGACCCCCACCCCCTGGCGGACCGCCCGGCACTCGTCTCCCACCGGGTCGAAGGCGTTGGAGCGCCGATAGGAATAGACCTCCGGCTCGCCGTTGGGCGCGAACCACTTGGGGCGCTCCCACCCGAAGGTCTCGGCGAACACGGCCCCTCGCTCCACCAGCCGGGGGTAGATCGGGCTGGTCTTCACCGGCCGGCCCGCTTCCCGGTACTCGCCCGGCAGGACGACGGCGTACATGTGGTGGTACTCGTCGAGCGACTTCTCCAAGGCGTACGGACCTGCCGCATAGGGGCCGTAGCGGCGCGGGTCGAACTCCCGCATGTTGATCTCGGTCTGTCCGTGCACCATCCACTGGGCCAGGTACTTCCCCGCCCCCGGACCCTGGGTGATTCCGATGCTGGCCCCGACGCACAGCCAGAAGTTGCGGAGGCCGGGAGCGGGGCCCAACAGGAACGTGGCGTCGGGCGTGTGGGTGATCGGCCCGCTCACCACCGTCTTGATGCCCGCCTCGGCGAAGGCGGGGATGCGGCGGGCGGCCAGCTCCAACCAGGGTTCGAGCCGGTCGAGGGACGGGGGGAGCAGCTCGAAGTCGAAGCCCCACTCGATCCCTTCCAGCCCCCAAGCCTGGGAGTCGTTGCGCTCGTAGGGTCCGATGATCAGGCCGTCCTGCTCCTGGCGGAAGTAGCAGGAGGCGCGCGGGTCGCGCAGCACCGGCGGTTCCCGATCGAGCGACGCCACCGCCGGGATGGCGTCGGTCACCAGGTACTGGTGGACCATGTTGACGATGGGAAGCTCCAGCCCGACCATGGCTCCCACCTGGGAGCCGAATGATCCGGCCGCGTTGACCACGTGTTCGGCCACCACCGGGCCCTGCTCGGTGACCACCCGCCAGCGCCCGTCGGGGAGACCCTCGATGTCGAGCACCCGATTGTGGCGGACGATCTCGGCGCCGAGTCGGCGAGCGGCGGCGGCCATGGGATTGACCGCTCCCGAAGGGTCGACCCATCCGTCGCCGGGGGTGTGAGCCGCCAGAAGTACGTCCTCGGTGTCGATCAGCGGATGGAGTCGGGCTGCCTCGTCCGGGCCGATCAACCGGCATTCGACCCCGGCGGCAGTCAACAGCCCGGCCACATAGTGGAACCAGTCGACCTCGTCGTCGTTGGTGGCGAGCCGGAGGGCGCCGCACCCGTGCCAGCCGGTGGAGAGCCCGGTCTCCCCCTCCAAGCGCTGGTAGAGCTCGGCTCCGTAGGCATGGATCTTCGCCATGTTGAAGCTGCCGATGAAGTGCGGGACCAGCCCGGCGGCGTGCCAGGTGGATCCGGAGGTGAGCTCGCCCTTGTCGATCAACACGACGTCGGTCCACCCTTCGTGGGCGAGGTGGTAGAGGAGACCGACGCCCATCACGCCGCCTCCGACGATCACCACCCTCGTCTCCGACCGCATCTACGCTCCCTACCGGGCAGCGGGCAGGATAACGGTCCCGATCGCCGATGGCCGGGGAGGGCGCATGGAACTGGATTTCTTCGGCTGGCTGGTACGGCTGCTGGCAGCCGCCGCGCTGGCGGGGGTGGTGGGGTGGCAACGCGAGACCGCCCACAAGCCGGCCGGACTCCGCACCCACATGCTGGTGGGGTTGGGCTCGGCGCTGTTCACCCTGGCGGGGATCGACGCCTTCGAGGGGTCCGACCCTGCCCGGGTGGCCGCCCAGGTGGTGAGCGGGATCGGCTTCCTGGGCGCCGGAGCCATCTTCCGGGAAGGAGTGGCGGTCAAGGGCCTCACCACCGCCGCCGGGTTGTGGGCGGTGGCCGCCATCGGCATCACTGCCGGAGCCGGCGCCATCGGGGGAGCCGCCCTCGCCACCTTCCTCGCCCTGATCGTGTTGGAGGTCCTGGGTTGGGTGGAGCGGAGGGCCGACCGTCGCCAGGCGCGAGACGCCGTGCGGATCGTGGTTCAGTTCGAGGCGACCGACGATCTGCCGCTGGCGCTGGATCTGGCCCATCGGATCGATCCGGCCGCCGGCCCCATGGATCTGCGCCGCCGCCCCCACGGCATCACCGAGCTGGTACTGCGGGTCGCCCCCGCCAAGGTGGAGGCGATGAAGGCGGTGATGATGGCCTGCCGGGGGGTGGTGAGCGCCGAGGCCGATTGAGTCGGCCGTCTCGTCAGCGGCTGCGAAGCAGCGCCGCCAGGAACAACCCCACCCCCACCAACCACACGACACTCCCCGCCAGCCCCCAGGGGTCGCCGGCTCGCATCGCCGAGACGATGAAGAGGATCCCGCTGGCGGTGAAGGCCGCCCAGCCACCCAGCAGCAGGCGGAACTCGACCGGTCCCAGCCGGGCCGGCACCCGGCGCTCGTCTGGGCGGCGGCTCATCGTCAGGCTGTCCGGCCGGCGGCGACGATGGTCATCGGCGGAGACTCCCACCCAGCTCGCTGGTCACCCGCCGGAGGGTAGCCGTCCCCGCCGGCCCCGTCCGGTCCCTTCTGTGGAAGACGCTCCTCGGCGGTGCCAACATTGTCCCAGCGCCGAGTCTGCGAGCGGGAGGACGGTGTGTCATGAACGTGAAGACCCTCGAGGATGCGATCGAGGCGGCCGGCGGCCCCGTCCCCATGCTGCGTCATTCTCAAGCCGGACCCAACGTGTACCCGGGCGTCCCACCCGAGTACACGAACTGGCGTGATGAGCAGGAGGCCTGGCAGCAGACCTGCGTCCTCTACAACCAGAGCTATCACATGGCGGATCTGGCCGTGGAAGGAACAGACGCCCTCGCCCTCCTGACCGCGCTCGGCGTCAACAGCTTCGCCAACTTCCCGATCGACCGGGCCAAACAGTTCATCCCCTGCTCCCCGGACGGCTACGTGATCGGTGACGTGATCCTCTTCCATCTCGGTGAGAACCAGTTCAACCTGGTCGGCCGCGCTCCCACGCTCAACTGGGTTCGATTCCACGCCGAGACCGGCGGCTACGACGTGGCACTCGCCCTCGACGAACGCATGGCCGCCCGCCAGGACCCCACCCGTCGCAAGTCCTACCGGTTCCAGGTGCAGGGACCGTTGGCGATGGAGACGATAGAGAAGGCCCTCGGCCAGCCTGCTCCCGACCTCAAGTTCTTCACGATGACCTCGGTGTCCATCGCCGGCAAGCGCGTGCGAGCGCTGCGGCACGGCATGGCCGGTCAGCCCGGCTTCGAGTTCTTCGGCCCGTGGGAGGAGGGCGAGGCGGTCCGCTCGGCACTGATCGAGGCCGGCGAGGAGTTCGGCATGCGCCTCGTGGGTGGACGGGCCTACTCGTCGAACACCCTGGAATCCGGCTGGATCCCGTCCCCGCTCCCGGCGGTCTACTCGGGCGACGCCCTGGCCAACTACCGGCGGTGGTTGCCGGCCGACTCGTATGAAGCCAGGGCGTCGATCGGGGGCAGCTTCTCTTCCGATGACATCGAGGACTACTACCTCACCCCCTGGGACCTCGGCTACGGCCACATCGTCAAGTTCGATCACGACTTCATCGGGCGCGACGCACTCGAACGATCGGTCGACCAGCCCCACCGGCAGAAGGTGACGCTGGCGCTCGACTGCGACGACGTGCTGCGCTGCCTGGGCGCTCAGCTCTTCGAGCCCGAGAGGGCGAAATACATGGACTTCCCATCGGCCGTCTACGCCATGCACCCGTTCGACAAGGTGGTGGTCGGCAGCGGGATCGTCGGCCTCTCCACGTGGATCGGCTACAGCTCGAACGAGCGGCGCATGCTCACCCTGGCGATGGTCGAGGAGCAGTACGCAGCGCCCGGCACCGAGGTGACGCTGGTGTGGGGTGAGGAGGAGGGTGGATCCGCCAAGCCCACCGTGGAGCGCCACCGCCAGACCGAGATCCGTGCCATCGTGAGCCCGGTCCCATACTCCGAGGTGGCCCGCTCCACCTATGCCGGCGGGACCCGGTGGGAGAGGGGGTCGTGATGGAGGGCGCCCTTGGCCCCGGTCCTGACCGGGCCGGGAGTTCGGCGAGCGGCTAGCGTCATCCGCTCGACATCGACGGTGAGCTAGCCGAGGAGAGCGGGAGCCGATGACGATTGCACCAGACCGCCGGCTGTTCATTCGCCCCGACGGCAAGGAGAAGGTGACCGGCTCCGGGCGTTACACGGCAGACATCGACCTCACCGGGCAGGTCTACGCCAAGTTCCGCTACGCCGATCACCCCCATGCCCGCATCGTCTCGATCGACACCGAAGCGGCCAGAGCGCTTCCCGGGGTGGTGGCGGTGCTGACCCACGAGGACGTACCCGACGTCCGTTACGGGGGTTACGTCAAAGACCGGCGGCTGTTCGCCAAGGAGAAGGTGCGGTGGGAGGGTGACATCGTGGCAGGGGTGGCCGCTCTCACCCCCGAGATCGCCGCCGAGGCGGCGGCCCTCATCCAGATCGAGTACGAGCCGCTGGAGCCGCTACCCGACTTCGTGGCCAACGCCGAGGGAGATGCCCCGCTCGTGCACGAGGAGTGGGAGGCCTATGAGGCGGACGGCGAGGTCGGCCTCGATCGCAACGTGATGGGCTACTCCTCGATCGTCAAGGGCGATGCCGCCCAGGCGATGAGCCGAGCCGACGTGGTGGTGAAGAGCCGATTCGTGGCCGACGCCTCCCAGGGAGCACCGATCGAGCCGCGGGCGATCCTCGCCCAGTGGCAGGGCGACAGAGTGACCGTGTGGTCGTCCACCCAGGTCCCGTTCGCCGCCCGCTCCGGCGTGGCCGAGACCCTGCAGCTGCCCGAGTCCCACGTGCGGGTGATCGTCCCCTTGCTGGGGGGCGGCTTCGGATCGAAATGCGACTTCCATTTCGAGGCTCACGTGGCGGCGCTGGCCCAAGCCGCCCGGCGGCCCGTGAAGCTGGTGTTCAGCCGGCAGGAGGAGTTCATCGCACCCGACCATCGGCGAGAGGGCATGGTCATCGAGCTGGAGACCGGCGCCACCCGGGAGGGACGGCTCCTCGCCCGGCGCGGCCGACTGCTGCTGGACAAGGGCGCCTATTGCGGTGAGGGCGGGTTCTTCGCCCAGATGGCGGCCAAGCACGCCTGCGGCCCGTACAAGCTCGAGAGCGTGCAGATCGAGTCCTACCTCGTCTACTCGACCAGCCAGCCCTCGGGGTCGATACGCGCCCCCACCGCTCCCCAGATGTGTTGGGCGCTCGAACAGCACATGGACCAGGTGGCGGCGGCGATCGACCTGGACCCGGTGGAGCTGCGCCGCCGGGCGCTGATCGCCGAAGGAGACGAGGGCCCAACCGGCCAGGTCTACGAGTCGATCGGCGCCAGAGAGGCGCTGGAGGCAGCGGTGGAGCTGATCGGCTACGACCAGGAGCTGCCCGAAGACGAGGCGATCGGCGTGGCCTGCGGCTGGTGGCCGTCCTTCGGATCGGCTTCCGGGGCCTACGTCAAGCTCAATGGCGACGGCACCGGCACCATCATCACCGGAGCGATGGAGTCGGGTACCGGCGCCGTGATGGGTCTCCCCTTGCTGGCCGCCGAGGTGCTGGGCATGCAACCCGAAGACTTCTCGATCATGTACCAGGACACCGACGCCGGGCCCTGGGACATGGGCTCGAGCGGTTCCCAGACGACCTTCAACAACGGCCGGGCGGTGGTCGAGGCGGCCGGCGAGGTCAAGCAGAAGCTGCTCGACATGGCGGCGCAGGAGTTGGAGGCGGAC
>JBFGJL010000012.1:0-10312 GCA_041577235.1 Acidimicrobiia bacterium
GCCGAGCTGTTCGCCGAAGCGGGCCTTCCCGATGGCGTTCTCAACGTGATCCATGGCGACAAGGTGGCGGTCGACGCCATCCTCGGGCACCCGGACGTGGGTGCCGTCTCCTTCGTCGGATCGACCCCGATCGCCCACTACGTCTACGAGACCGGCACCCGCCACGGCAAGCGGGTACAGGCCCTGGGCGGCGCCAAGAACCACATGGTGGTGCTGCCCGACGCCGACATGGAGCTGGCGGCCGACTCGGCGGTCTCGGCCGGGTACGGCTCGGCGGGTGAGCGTTGCATGGCCATCTCGGTGGTGGTGACCGTCGGCGACGCCGCCGACAAGCTGCTCCCGAAGATGCGGGAACGCCTCGAGGGCCTCCAAGTGGGTCCCGGCCTCGAACCGGGCATGGACATGGGCCCGCTGGTGACGGCCGGTCACCGCGACCGGGTGGCCGGCTACATCGACGCCGGGGTGGAGGAGGGAGCCGACCTCGTGGCCGATGGCCGCGGTTTCAGCCTGGCCGGTCACGAACAGGGCTTCTTCCTGGGACCCACCCTGTTCGACCGGGTGACCCCCGACATGTCGATCTACCGTGACGAGATCTTCGGCCCGGTGCTGTCGATGGTGCGGGTGGAGCACTACCAGGACGCCATCGATCTCATCAACCGCAACCCCTATGGCAACGGAACCGCCGTGTTCACCAACGACGGGGGGGCAGCCCGCAAGTTCCAGAACGAGATCCAGGTGGGGATGGTGGGCGTCAACGTGCCCATCCCGGTCCCGCTGAGCTTCTACTCGTTCGGAGGCTGGAAGTCCTCCATCTTCGGATCGCACGCCATCTACGGACCGGACGGAATCCACTTCTACACCCGACAGAAGGTGGTGATCGGGCGCTGGCCCGATCCGATCCACCGCGGGGTCGACTTGGGCTTCCCCCAGCACGGCTGAGCCGTCATGGATTTCGGCGTCGTGTTGCAGACCGACCCGCCGGCTGCCGGGGTGGTCGACCAGGCTCGCCGGGCGGAGCAGCTCGGGTTCACCCACGGCTGGACCTTCGACTCGCACGTCCTCTGGCAAGAGCCATTCGTCATCTACAGCCGCATGCTGGAGGCGACCGAGCGGATGATCGTCGGACCGATGGTGACCAACCCCGGTACCCGCGACTGGACGGTGCTGGCCTCGCTGTTCGCCACCCTCAACGAGATGTCGGGGGGGCGCACCATCTGCGGCATGGGCCGGGGCGACTCGGCGCTTCGCTACATCGGCCGCAAACCCACCACCCTCGCCACCACCTCCGAGGCGATGAGGGTGATCAAGGACCTGGTGGCCGGTCGGACGGTCGACTACCACGGCAAGCAGCTGGCCATTCCCTGGATCGAACAGGGCTGGGACCTGCCGATGTGGATGGCCGGGTACGGCCCCAAGGCCCTGGCCATGATCGGAGCGGAAGCCGACGGGTTCATCCTGCAGCTGGCCGACCCCCAGATACTGGCCTGGACCATGGGGGCGGTCCGGAAGGCGGCCGTCGAGGCGGGACGCGACCCGAGCGACGTGAAGATCTGCGTGGCGGCCCCCGCCTACGTGGGGGACGACCTCGCCCATCAACGCGACCAGGTGAGATGGTTCGGAGGGATGGTGGGGAACCACGTGGCCGATCTGGTCGGACGCTACGGCACCGACGAGGCCAAGGTACCGCCGGCGCTCAGCGACTACATCGCGGCCCGGGAGGCGTACGACTACAGCCATCACGGCCGGGCCGGGAACCCGACCACCGACTTCGTCACCGACGCCGTCGTCGACCGGTTCTGCGTGCTGGGCCCGGTCGACGCCCACGTCGCCCGTATGCGCGAGCTGCAGGAGATGGGCGTCGACCAGTTCGCCCTCTACCTGATGCACGACGCCCGGACCGAGACGCTGGAGGCCTACGGCCGTTCGGTCATCCCGGCGCTGACCTGACCGCCGCGGTCGAGGGTGGCCGGATGGCAACGCCTGCAGCCTGCCGGACGACGCCTGCCGTTTCCGGTCGAGGGGGCTGGGCGCTATTTTCGCGGACTGACCATGCTTGAGTCGCCATCATGATCCAGCCGGCCGACGATCCGCTCTGGTACCAGGACGCCGTCATCTACGAGGTTCACGTGCGCGCCTTCGGCGACGCCAGCGGGGACGGGGTGGGTGACTTCCGAGGCTTGACGGCTCGGCTCGACTACCTCCAGGATCTGGGGGTCACCGCCATCTGGCTGCTGCCTTTCTACCCCTCTCCCCTGCGCGACGACGGCTATGACATCGCCGACTACACGTCGGTGCATCCCGCCTACGGCACGATCGGGGATTTCCGCGCCTTCCTGGCCGAAGCCCACCGGCGGGGGCTGCGGGTGATCACGGAGCTGGTGATCAATCACACCTCCGATCAGCACCCCTGGTTCCAACGGGCCCGCCGGGCCGAACCCGGTTCGACCGAGCGCGACTTCTACGTCTGGAGCGACACCCCCGATCGCTACCAGAAGGCGCGGGTGATCTTCCAGGACACCGAGACCTCCAACTGGGCCTGGGATCCGGTTGCCAAGGGCTACTACTGGCACCGGTTCTTCTCCCACCAACCCGACCTGAACTACGACAACCCGGCGGTGCGGGAGGCGGTGCACGGGGTCTTGGACTTCTGGCTCGATCTGGGGGTGGACGGTCTGCGGCTGGACGCCATCCCCTACCTGTTCGAGCGGGAGGGGACCATGTGCGAGAACCTGCCCGAGACCCACGCCGAGCTGAAGGTCCTCCGGAGGCGGGTGGACGAGAAGTACCGGAACCGGATGTTGCTGGCCGAGGCCAATCAATGGCCGGAGGACGCCGTCGCCTATTTCGGGGACGGCGACGAGTGTCACATGTCGTTCCACTTCCCGCTCATGCCCCGCCTCTTCATGTCGATCGAGATGGAGAACCGCTTCCCGATCGTCGACATTCTCGACCAGACGCCCCCGATCCCGGCCGGATGCCAGTGGGCGATCTTCCTGCGAAACCACGATGAGCTGACCCTGGAGATGGTGACCGAGGAGGAGCGGGACTACATGTACCGGACCTACGCCCAGGACCGCAGGGCGCGGCTCAACCTCGGTATCCGCCGCCGCCTGGCCCCTTTGCTGGGCAACGATCGCCGCAAGATCGAGCTGATGAACGGCCTGCTCATGTCGATGCCGGGAACGCCGGTGCTGTACTACGGCGACGAGCTGGGGATGGGGGACAACATCTACCTGGGGGACCGCAACGGGGTGCGGACTCCCATGCAGTGGAGCAACGATCGCAACGCCGGATTCTCGTCCGCCAACCCGCAGAGCCTCTACCTCCCGCTGATCGTCGACCCGGAGTATCACTACGAGACGGTCAACGTCGAGGCCCAGCTCGGAAACCCGAACTCGCTCCTCTGGTGGACCAAACGGCTCATCGCTCTCCGCCGGCGCCAGCCCGTGTTCGGCCGCGGGGCGATCGAGTTCCTCCATCCCGACAACCCGCGGGTGCTGGCCTTCCTGCGGAGGCTGGGCGACACGACGGTGCTGTGTGTGGCCAACCTCTCCCGGCGCAGCCAGTTCGTCGAGCTGGAGCTGACCGAGTTCATCGGGTTCACCCCGGTCGAGATGTTCGGGCGGACCGAGTTCCCGCTGGTCCGTGACCAGCCCTATCTGCTCACGCTGGGGCCCCATGCCTTCTACTGGTTCCAGATGGAGCCGGCCCGGGAGCCGGCGGCGGTCTCGGCCCCCGCCGCCGAGCCGCTGCACACCGGGGGCGAGTTGATCGACCTGTTCGACGGCCGGCTGTCGGGGGTGGTGGCCGAGCACCTGGTGGGACGGATCTGGTACCACGGCCACGGACGCCGACCCGTCCATGCCGGCTTCACCGACGTGATTCCGCTCCGCCCTCCGGAGGGTCCCGACCTGTTCGTCACGGTGATCGACGTCGAGTTCTCGGCGGGACCGCCCCAGCGTTACCTGATGCCGCTGGCGGTCGCCTTCGACGAGCAGGCGGCGGTGGCGCTGGATCGTCCGCCAGAGACGATCGTCACCCGCATCGTCCACGACGGTCGCCCGGGCGTCGTCTACGACGCCACCCGGGAGCCGGCCTGGCAAGGCGAGATCGGCCGGCTGATCACCGACGGCGGGGAGGTGGTGGGCCGGAGGGGGACATTGGTGAGCGCCGCAGCAGCTCCCGACCAGGCGGTCATCCCCGATGGAGCGACGGCGGTCACCGATTCTCCCGAGGGTCACACCCAGATCGTTCTGGGCGGGGCGGCGGTGCTGAAAGTCTTCCGGCTTGTCGAGGACGGCGTCAATCCCGACCTGGAGCTGCGGCGCTTCCTCACCGAGCGGACCGCCTTCGCCGCCCTGCCGGAGGTGACCGGATCTCTCGACTACCGGCCCAGCGGCGGAGAGCCGGCCACCCTCGCCATCCTCCAGGAGTACGTGCCGCACGAAGCCGATGCGTGGACGCTCGTGGCCGATTCGCTGCGCCGCCACTACGAGGAGGCGGCCGCCCTGCCTGAGGTGGAGCGGGCGGCCATCCGACCGCCGGCCCCGACGTTCCTGGAGCTGGTGGATGACCCGGTGCCGCCCGACGTGGCGGAGGACATCGACTCCGACCTGCAGCTGGCCGAGCAGCTCGGCTCGCTGACGGCGTCGCTGCACCGGGCACTGGCCTCCGCTCCCGACCATCCCGAGTTCCGGGTGGAGCGGTTCTCGCCGCTCTACCAGCGCGGCCTGTATCAGTCCTTCCGGAGTTCTGCTCGACAGGCGCTGGCGCAGGCCCGGCGCCGGGCCGGGGACTTCCCGCAGCCGCTGGCCACCCGGATCAGAGAGGTGGGAGATCGCGAAGACGAGGTGCTGGAGACCATCGGGCGCCTGCTGGAGACGACCATCGAGGCGGCCCGCATTCGCTGCCACGGCGACTACCGACTCGACGAGGTGCTGTCCACCGGCCGCGAGTTCATCGCCTTCGACTTCGCCGGCGACACCACCCGACCCCTCTCCCAGCGCCGGCTGAAGGAATCGCCCCTGCGGGACGTGGCCGACATGCTGCGGTCACTGCACTACGCCAGCCTGGCCTCGCTCCTCGGCCAGGTCGAAGCGGGCGTGATCGGGGCGGAGGCGGTGGATCAGTTCATTCCCTATGCCGCCCGCTGGTACCGATGGGTGGGGGCTGCCTTCCTGCGCCGCTACCTGGCCGACCTGGGCGAGGCCGACCTGCTGCCAGAAGACCGCGCCAGCCTGGCGGCGCTGCTACGGGCCTACATGATCGACCGGGCGATGCGGGAGCTGATCTGGGAGTTGGAGCACCGGCCCGATTGGATCGTCATCCCGCTGGCCGGGATCCGGGAGGAGCTGGGTGACACACCCGGTCTGTGACCGGCCCCCCGTCAACCCGCCCTCAGGTCGGCCAGCCGCTGGAGAAGGGCCACCAGCGCCTGCGGCCCGGGCAGGCGATGGGCGGCGGCGGTGGGGCCGGGCCCCACCTTGATCCCCAGGTCGCCCGGTTCCAGCGCCGCGAAGGCATCCTCATCGGTGACGTCGTCGCCGGCATAGAAGACGCCGTCGGCCGCATAGCGCCGGCGCAGCAGGGCCAGCGCCTCCCCCTTTCCGGCAGGTCGCAGGGGCAGCTCGACCACCTCCTTCCCGCGGAGAACGGCGATCCGGTGGCGAGCGGCCACCGTCTGTATCGCCTCCACCAGAACCGGGATCCGATCTCGCTCCACTCGTCGATAGTGGAAGGCGGCTCCGGCCGGTTTGGTCTCCACCAGCGCCCCCGGGTGGTGCCGGGCGATTTCGGCCAGCTCCGACACCACCTCGGCCAGCCGGGCTTGATCGGGTGGCGTCAGCTCTGCTCCCCCGTCCAGCTCGGCACCGTGGCTTCCCACCAGGGCCACGTTGTCCGGCGGGCGGGCCAGGCGCCGCAATTCGTGCCGCGATCGACCCGAGACGAGCGCCGTCCGGGTACCGGGCAGCCCGGCCAGCCGGGTCAGCGCCTGTAGCGCCCCCTCGACCGGGGCGGCGGCGGCGGGGTCGTCGACCAGCTCGGACAGGGTGCCGTCGAAGTCACACGCCACCAGCAGGCGGGGCACTCCTGCCAGGGACCGCAGGTCATGCTCCAACCCGGTCACTCGCTCATGGCCTCGAGGCATCGCCGCGCCCAGGCGAAGACGTCGTTGCGCCGCACCGCCCGTCGCAGGCCGGCCATGTGGGCGGCGGCCTCCTCGGCCGGCATCTTGACCGCCCGGTGCAGAGTGGCAGCGAGTCCGTCGACGTCGTGAGGATTGACCAGCAGGGCCTGTCGGAGCTCCTGGGCCGCCCCGGCGAACTCACTCAACACGAGGACTCCGCTGTTGTGGGGCCGGGAGGCGACGTATTCCTTGGCGACCAGGTTCATCCCGTCCCGGAGGGGGGTCACACACATGATGTCGGCCGCCCGGTAGTAGGCGACCAGATCCTCGGACGGCAGGCTGCGATACAGGTAGTGGACGGGCATGCGCCCCGGCTCCCCGAAGGCGCCGTTGATGCGGCCGGTCAGCTGTTCGATGTCGGCCCGCATCTGGGCGTACTCGCCGATCCCTTCCCGGCTGGGCACCGCCACCTGCACGAACACCAGCTCCGGAGCCAGCTCGGGCTGGTGCTGGAGAAGGGCCTCGAAGGCGCGTAGCCGGATGTCGATTCCCTTGGTGTAGTCCAGCCGGTCGACCCCCAGGATCAGCCTGCGGTCCTGGCCCAGGTCAGCCCGGAGGGCATCGGCCCGCGCCGCCACGGTCGGCTCGGAGGCGAGCTGCTCGTAGTGGCGGGTGTCGATCGAGATGGGGGCGGCCAGCAGCCGGATGACGCGGCCGCCCAACTCCAGCCTGGTCGAGTTTCCGGTGGCGCCGGCGAAGCGGATCGCCGCCCTGGCGAAGTTCTGCTTGCCCAGCCGGGTCTGGAACGCCACCACGTCGGCGCCCAGCAGGCCCTCCAGGATCTGGCGCCTCCAGGGGAGCTGGGCAAAGAGCTCCACCGGCGGGAAGGGGATGTGGAGGAAGAAGCCGATGGTGAGATCGGCGCGCACATGGCGGAGGTAGCCGGGGACCAGCTGCAGCTGATAGTCCTGCACCCAGACCAGATCGCCGGGCTTGGTGGCACTGGCCGTCTCATCGGCGAACCGGCGGTTCACCTCGGCGTAGGGCCGCCACCAGTGGCGGTGGAACTCGGGGGTACGCACGGCATCGTGGTAGAGCGGCCAGAGCGTGCCGTTGCAGAATCCGAGGTAGAAATCCTCGACTTCCGGCTTCGAGATGTAGACCGGCCGCTGCTCGATGCCGTCGTGGACGAAGGGGTCGGGAGCGAATCCAGCGATGCCGGTCCAGCCCACCCACGAGCCTTCTCGCTCGCGCAAGATGGGAGCGAGGGCGCTCACCAGCCCGCCCGGGCTCGTCTCCCACTCGCCGGCCACCCGTTGGAGGGGGAGGCGGTTGGCGACGACGATGAGGCGTTGTTGCCGCTCCATGAACCCCTTACCCGTCGAGCCCGACCCGACCTTGCCACGCCGCTGCTCCGGACGCAAGGGCCGCCGGCCCGGTCGTCATGGCGCCACCTCCATCACCAGCCCTTCATGCGGCCGCAAACGGAGGGAACCGGCTACCCGGTCGGCGGCGTCGGGATGGGTTCCTACCAGGACTCGAGCGGCTCCCAGCTCGATGGAGACGGGCGCCTTGCCGAAGTTGAGGGCGACGACCACCTCGGCGGAGCCGGGAGTGGTGCGCCGGAACGCAAAACACGTATCGGGCATGTCCGGCAGCGGGTGGTACTCGCCCCGCAGCAGCGGGGGGGTCGAGCGCCGGACCGCCAGCAGACGTCGGTAGAGGTTGAGCATCGAGGACGGGTCGGTGAGCTGCGTTGTCACATTGACGGTGTCGACGTCGTCGCCCATCGGCAGCCAAGGAGGGTCGCTCTCGGAAGGGGAGAACCCGCCGGTTGGGCCAGGCCCCCACCGCATCGGGGTGCGACAGCCGTCGCGCCCATGGACACCCGGCTCGTTCGCCCAGGGGTCCTGGGCCAGGTCGGGCGGCAGCTCGACGTCGGCCATGCCCAGCTCGTCGCCGTAGTAGAGCGTGGGCGTCCCCCGCAGGGTGAGCAGCAGCATGGCCGCCAGTCGGGCCTGAGCGGTCCCGAACCGCGACAGCAGTCGCATCTCGTCGTGGTTGCCCAGGACGTAGTTGGGCCAGGCCCCCAGCGGGATCGATTGCTCCAGGGCTTCCACCAGGCCACGGACGGTGGGGGCGTCGAAGTCGGCGTAGAGCATCGAGAAGTTGAAGGGCATGTGGAGCTGGTCGAGCGAGCCGTAGTACCGCGCCCAGGCCTCCCATTCGAAAATGTGGATCTCGCCCACCGCGAACCGGTCGTCGTACTCGTCCAGCACGGCTCGCAGCCGGCGGTGGAGGGGGTGGATGTCCTCGTGGCCCTTGTCGTGCAGGTGGACCTGGGAGTCGTAGGCGCCGAGCGGCTTGAAGTTCGACACCCAGCTGGGCGGGGTGGCGGGATTGTCCCGCAGCGCCGGGTCCTTCATCATGTAGTGGGCGGTGTCGATCCGGAATCCGTCCACCCCCCGGTCGAGCCAGAATCGCATGACATCGTGGAAGGCAGCCTCCACCTCGGGATTACGCCAGTTGAGATCGGGCTGCTCCCTGAGGAACGAGTGCAGGTAGTACTGCCCGGTCGCCTCGTCCCATTCCCAGGCGCTCCCCCCGAAGACTCCCAGCCAGTTGTTGGGTGGGCCCCCTCCCGGGGCCGGATCGGACCACACGTACCAGTCGCGCCGAGGATCGTCGCGGGAGGAGCGCGACTGCTGGAACCAGGGGTGGAGATCGGACGTGTGGTTGGGAACGAGATCGACGATCAGCCTCAACCCGCGGGCATGGGCGTCGGCCAGCAACCGATCGAAGTCGGCCAGGTCTCCGAACAGCGGGTCGACGTCGCAGTAGTCGCTGATGTCGTAGCCGTGGTCCCGCTGGGGGGAGGGATAGAACGGCGAGAGCCAGACCACGTCCACCCCGAGGGTGTCCGCCAGATAGTCGAGTCGCCGCCGGATCCCCTCCAGGTCACCGACGCCGTTGCCGGTGGTGTCCTGGAAGCTGCGGGGATACACCTGGTAGACGACGCCGGTCTGCCACCAGGGTGCCTTCACCTCTACCTCTCTCTCGCCGTGCGGCCGGCGATGATACCCAGGCGCGGTGGCAAGCTCGGGCGCCGGCCCGGTCAATCCGGCTCGGGCGGCCGGCGGAGACGTTTGGTCTCGGAGCGGGCCCGCTTGTCGGCCAGCCGGCGCCGGCGGGCGGACCGGCTGGGCCGGGTGGGACGCCGAGGCGTCGGTGCCACCATCGACTCTTCCAGCAGCTCCGCCAGCCGCCGCAGCGCCAGCCGCCGGTTGCGCCACTGAGAGCGGGAGGCGTCGGAAGCCACCGTAACGACTCCACCCGCTGCCCGGCGGCCGAGGCGTTCCAGCATGTCCTGGCGGCGGCCAGGCTCGAAGGCCGTGGAGGCAGACACGTCGAAGCTGACCTCGGCCCGGGTGGCCGCCCGGTTGGCGTGCTGACCGCCAGGCCCGCCACTGGGGTCGAACCGCCAGGTCAGCTCGGCGGCCGGGATGAGGGTCCCGTCCCGCAGCTCCAGATCGTCAGCCATCGATCACCTCCCACTCGAGGCCGTCGGCCTCGGCCAGGGCTCGCAGCTTCCCCCGAGCGGGCTTTCCGAGGACGGCGGCCGGGAGACGGTCGACCAGGGCCCAGCGGCGGGGGATCTTGTACCCGGCCAGCTGTCGACGGGCGAAGGCGGCCAGCTCCTCCGCCGACACCACTGCCGTCGTCTCCACCACCGCCGCCACCACCTCTCCCCACTCCGGGTCGGGTACGCCCACCACCGCCGCCGCCCGCACCAGCGGATGTGCGGCCAGGGCCGCCTCGACTTCGGCGGGCGCCACGTTCTCGCCCCCGGTGATGATCGTGCCGTCTGCCCTTCCCACCACCTCCAGGTAGCCGTCCGTGCCCAGGACCCCCAGATCTCCGGTCGGGAACCAGGCGTCGGCCGGACGGGGCGCCTCCCCCACGTAGCGCCGGGAGACCATCGGTCCTCGCACCTGGATCTCACCCGCCTGGCCGGGCGGGAGCGGGACCCCGCCATCCACCACCCGCAGCTCCACCGCGGGGAGGGGACGAACCCGGCGGCGGGCGGTACCGGCCTCGCCCACGGGCAGGGTGGCCAGCTGGGAGGCAGCCTCGGTCATGCCGTAGGTGGGGAGCACGGGCAGCCCCGCCCGCACCGCCCGCTCC
>JBFGJL010000013.1:0-9937 GCA_041577235.1 Acidimicrobiia bacterium
GGTCCCGCTCGCCGCCGTGGTGGGGTTGGTGGCGCTGGCCGGTTCATGGGCCTACTCGGCACCGCCGCTCCGGCTGGTGGGGACCGCCGGTGGAGATCCGGTCGTGACCATCATCGTGGCCGGGTTGGTGCCCCTGACCGGAGCGATCGTCCAAGGCCGGGTGTCCTCGCTGCTGTGGATGGTGGTGGGGGTGCTGGTCCCCTTCCACCTGGCGATGCTGATCGCCTTCGCCCTGCCCGACGTGAACTCGGACGCCCGAGCCGGCAAGCACTCGCTGGCGGTCCGGCTGGGGGTGAAGGCGGCAGGTCGCCTCCACCTCCTGTATGTCGCGATCGGGACGGCCACGATGGCCGGGGTGGTGCTGACCGACCCACGCCTGCTGGGGGCGACGGTGGCCCTGCCGGCGGCCTGGGCGCAGGCGGTGGGCGCGAGCCGGCAGCGGTGGGGCCTGCTTACTGCGGCGGCGGCGGCCACGGTGAGCCTGGTCGCCGTCGGGGCGGCCGGATCGATGCTGCTGGCGCAGTGAGGTCAGCCCTGGCCGCCGATATCCACCGCGTAAGCCTCGTAGACCAGATCCGACCCGCACTGGCGGTGGCGGCTGAACGCTCCCAGCAACTCCAGGAGGGCGCGGCGAACCTGGTCGACCCGATCCGGCGACGATCCGGCTGCCGTTACCGCGCCGGCCTGCTCGACCAGCGCCGCCTTCAGCTCCACGTGCTCGCGTCGTAGTTGATCTGCCGCGGCCGTCAGCCGCGGCGCCGCCGCCACGATCTCGGCCAGGAGGCCGTCGGGTGCCTCGACGGCGGTGATGTGGGCGGCAAAGCTGTGCTCCAGGTCGGTCAGGGCGGCCAGCAGCCGGTCGGCCCAGCCGCTCATCGCCGCCGGTGAGGACACTGCTCCTTCGGCCGCCACCAGTTTGGCGTACAGCTCGGCCCGTAGCTGCCGGGCCTCGGTCAGGGCGTGATTGGTGGTTTGGGTCATGTGGGTTCAGCCTGCCATGCCGGCACCCGGCCCGGCAGGGCCGGATGGCCGAATCGTCCGCTCACCCGAGCCACTCGTCGAGCCGGAGCCTGACCGCCGCCTCGATCGCGCCGCGCGTTTGCCGGTAATCGGTCAACGGCCGCCCGTAGGGATCGGCGATGGGATGGCCGCTGGGATCCAGCATCTCGACCGGGACGTCCGCCCACCGGCGGCGGGCGGCCTCGAGGTGGAACTCCTCCATCCCGAACACGGCGGTGGGGAGATCGGCGCCGGCAGCCTCGAGGGACCGGGCGCGATGGGAGCGGAGGTCGACCCCGATCTCGGCGGCCACCTCCACGGCCTCGGGGGTGGCGGGGCGTCCGACCAGGGCGTGTGTCCCGGCGCTGGAGAAGCCGACCAGCTCGGCCCCGGCCAGGTGGCGGGCGATCCCTTCGGCCAGGGGCGAGCGGCACAGGTTGCCGGTACAGAGAAACAGGATCGATCGGGTGGTCATCCAGCGAACGGTAGTGGGCCCTCAAGGAGCGGCCTCAACCTGCCGACCATCTCTGTGACGAGGTCGATCATGTCCGAATCACCGAAACCATCCTTCAGCGGCCCCACTGCCGAGTTCCTGGCCCGGGTCAGCCACGAGATCCGCACCCAGCTGTCCGGCATTCTGGGCATGACCCAGGTGGTGCTCGACACCAAGATCACGCCCGAACAGCGGGAATACGTCGAGATCATCGCCGCCTCCGGGGACGCTCTGCTCACCCTGGTCAACGACCTGCTGGACGTCTCCAAGATGGAGGCGGGCCGGCTGGAGATCGAGCACCTCCCCTTCAGCCTCTATGACACCTTCACCGACAGCGTCGGCTCGTTCCGGGGCACCGCCCAAGCGAAGGGCCTGGAGCTGCGGACTCGGATCGGGGAGGGGGTTCCCGATCTCGTGCTGGGTGACCCGGGACGCCTTCGACAGGTCATCACCAACCTGGTGGGAAATGCCATCAAGTTCACCGAGCGGGGCTGGATCGAGGCCACGCTGACGGTGGATCCGGACGACGTCGAACGGGTGCGGCTGACGGTCTCCGACACCGGGCCAGGTATCCCGCATGAGGCGCGGGAGCGCATCTTCCAGCCCTTCGTGCAAGCGTCGGGAGGGCGCAACAGTGGCACCGGCCTGGGGCTGGCGATCTCGCGCCAGATCGTCGAGATGATGGGAGGCGAGATCGAGGTGGGCGGGGAGGTGGGGAGCGGTGCCACGTTCAGCTTCTCGGTCCGCCTGGCCCGCCAGCTGGGTGACCGGGTTGCGGACGGCTCCGGGCGGCGCAACGCCTTCGACCAGCTGCCGGTCATGATCATGGGTATCCCGGCCGGCAACTTCGGCCTGACCGCCATCCTGGAGGACCTGGGCGTGCGCACGGCCCATTTGGCCGACGATGGGGCGGTGATGCGGGCGCTGATCGAAGCCCAGGCCGAGGACGCCCCCTACGCACTGGTGGTGCTCGACGACCATCCCGACGCCTTGGAGTTCGTGGCCGAGATTCGGGGCCGGCCGGCGCTCGCCAGCCTGCACGTCTTGGTGCTGACCTCGTCAGGCGAGCGGGGAGACGGTGCGCGCTGTCGCTCGTTGGGGGTGGGCGGTTATCTCACCAAGCCGGTCCTCGCCGAGGATGTGGCCGAGGCGGCCGCCGCCATCCTCAAGGGTCCCATGCCGGTCGATCTCACCACCCTCGTCACCCGCCATTGGCTGCGGGAGCGGCGACGGCGCCTCAGTGTGCTGGTGGTTGACGACAGCCCCGCCAACCGCATGTTCGCCACCCGGCTGCTCGAACAGCGGGGCCACCGGGTGACGGCCGCCACCGGCGGCCTCGAGGCGATCGAGGCGGTCGACCGGCATCGCTTCGACCTGGTGTTGATGGACGTGTGGATGCCGGAGATGGGGGGAATCCAGGCCATCGAGGCGATCCGACGGGCCGAGGAGGCCACCCGCGAACGGGTGCCGATCGTCGCCTTCGCCAATGAGCCGGTGTCGGAGGTGGCAGAGCTGTGTCTGGGGGCCGGGGCCGACGCCATGCTTCGTAAGCCGCTGGTGGTGCACGAGCTGGTTTCGATCGTCGAGGACCTGGCCGGCTAGCACCCTAACATCGCCCGCATGCGGGTGTTGCTGGTGTCCACCTACGAATCGGGGCATCAACCCCTCCATATAGCCGTCCCGGCGGCCGCCCTGGTCGACGCCGGCCATGAGGTGAAGACCGCCGATCTGGCGCTCGGCCCGCTCGACCCGGTGGCGATCGACTGGGCGGAGGCGGCCGCCTTCTCCGTGCCCATGCACACCGCCATGCGCCTGGCCCGCACCGCCGCCGCCCTGGTGAGAGCCCGTCGGCCCGACCTGCCGATCGCCTTCTACGGGTTGTATGCAGGGTCGGCCCCGGAAGAGGTGCCGGGCCCGCTGGGTGAGGTGGCCCTGGTGGGCGAGTACGTCGACTTGCTTCGGCGCTGGATCGATCCGGCCACCCGCCCGGCGGTGGCGGTGACGTCGGTCGAGGTGGGGCGCTCGTCGGCGCCCGTTCCTGACCGGTCGGGGCTGCGGCCGCTGTCCGAGTACGTCCATCTGGCGGCGAACGGTGGGCACCGGCCGGCCGGCTACGTCGAGGGGTCGCACGGCTGCCGCCACCGCTGCCGCCACTGCCCGATCCCGGCCGTCTACGACGGCCGCTACCGGGTGGTGCCGGTGGAGACGGTGCTGGCCGACGTCGCCCAGCTGGTGGCCGCCGGGGCCCGGCACATCACCTTCGGCGATCCCGACTTTCTCAACGGTCCGGCCCATGCCCGCCGGCTGCTGGCGGCGGTCTCGTCGGCCTATCCCGACCTGACCTACGACGTCACCGTCAAGATCGAGCACATCTTGCACCATGCCGGTCTATGGGGAGAGCTGGCGGCGCGGGGAGTGATCCTGGTGGTGTCGGCCTTCGAGACCACCAACGACCAGATTCTGGGCATCCTCGCCAAGGGACACCGGGCCGTCGAGGCGGTGCAGGCGATGGAGGTGGTCCGCTCGCACGGGATCGAGCTGCGTCCCACCTGGCTTCCGTTCACACCCTGGACCCGGCCGGCCGATCTGGCCGACATCCTGCGGTTCCTGGTGGACCACGACCTGGTGGAGAGCGTCGATCCGATCCAGCTGACGCTGCGGCTGCTGATCCCGCCCGGATCTCTCCTGCTGAACCAGCCAGAGCTGCTCCCCTACCTGGGGACGTACCGGCCCGAGCGCCTCGGGTACGACTGGGAGTACGCAGTCCCGGAGCTGGACGGCCTCCAGCACCGGATGGCGGCGACGGTGGAGCGGACGGCCGGCGCCCCGGCCGCCTCGGTCCTGGCCGAGCTGGCGGCGCTGGTGGCGGAGGTGAGCGGGGAGGATCCGGTGTCGATTCCGGCGGGGGCGCTGGCCGGACGTCCCCGACTCACCGAACCCTGGTTCTGCTGAGCGGAGCCGACCGAGAGCCAGGTTGGCTCTCTCGCCGGGCCGGGACTTCTGCCCGGCTACTAGTCCGCCTCGATCCGGCCCGACCGTCGATCGGGGCACCGAGTCTGGACGCGCCGCCGCCCGGCCGGAGGGCCGGGCGGCGCAAGCGTCGTTGCTAGGGAACGACCGTCGGGCAGACGGTTGCCCCACTCGAGGTGCAGGCGACCCGACCCTGGATGGCGGGGGAGATGGGCGTGTTGGCCGCCACGTAGTCGGCCACCACCTGATCCATCAGCTCCCGGGTCACCGCCCGCGAGATGAAGTTGGGATAGCTGTCGCCTCCACTGATCAGGAAGTCGTTGCTGGCCAGCGTGTACGAGCTGGCGGCGCTGAGATCGACCGCCGCTCCCGTACAGCTCCCATCGGCTGCCTGGCGCACCGCCGACAGCACGCGGCTCCCTGCTGCGGCCGCGATGTCGTAGGTGAAGCACAGTCCGGACACCTGGGCGAAGCGTCCGTTGGCGGCCGGCATCTGCGACACCCCGTTCTCCAGCATCGTCTTCAGCTCGGCTCCGTTGACCGTGAGGGTCACCACTTGGTTACCGAAGGGCAGCACCGTCAAAACCTGCCCGCTGGTGATCTGTAAGTTGGGTGGGGTGTTGGGCGGGCAGAAGTCGCCGCCGATGTCGATGACCGGACAGGTCAGGTCGGCCCGCAACCCCCCGGCGTTGGTGAGGCCGAAGTCGGTGCCGTACCGCAGTCGCATGGCGTCGGTGGTGACGTTCCCGACCAGCGACTCGCAGATCCGGCCGGCGGATTGTCCGCAGGCGTCGGCCCGGGGGATCACCCGGGTGGACTCGCCGATGACGACACCCAGGATGGCGGCCAGCTCGGTCCGGAGTGGATCGAGCAGGGCCGCGATGGCCGGATCGGGCGTCACGTTGGCGCTGACCGGATCCACGAAGGTGTTGCTGCGGCTGATGATCCGCCCGTTGTTGGGATCGACGGTCAGCACCGACCGCGAGTAGGTGCGCCCCTTCGAGCGGTTCTCGACCACCAGGGCGTTGTTGTGGATCCCGCTGTACTCGACATTGGTGTGGTCGCCCAGGATCAGGTCGAACCCGCCCACGTTGTTGGCGAAGTCGATCAGCGGGCCGAAGGCGTTGCCGTCGGCATCGAAGCCTTCGACTCCCATGTGGACGATCGCCACGATGACCTTGGCTCCGGCTTTCTTGGCGGCCGCCTTGGCCTTGTTGGCGGCCGGGATCGGATCGGTGACCTCGATCGTCCCGAAGCTGCCCGGGAACACGAGGGTGGGAGCTTCGGGGTTGGTGATGCCCACCACGCCCACCTTCACGCCCCCCACGTCGAACACCTTGAAGTCGGTCACGCCGCTGAGGTTGTCGTCCCGGTTGGCAAGGTTGGCGGACACGTAGCTGAAGGGCTGACCCGGTTCGACCCCGGCCGGCGCCCCGGCGATGTCGATCATGCTCTGCAGGTGGGCGATGCCGCGGTCGAAGTTGTGGTTCCCGAAGGTGTCGACGTTGAAACCCATCATGCGCATCGACCGGACCGCCGGCTCTTCGTCGAAGAAGCTCGACAGGGGTGGCGAAGCCCCGTAGGCGTCGCCGGCGGTGAGAGTCAGGGTGTTCGGATTGGCGGCCCGCTCCGCCTGGAAGTAGGCGGACAGCTCCGCCGCGCCCCCGAACGTGCCCTGGCCGAACACGAAGAGCGGGTCGAGCTGGGCGTGCCAGTCCGATACCGCGAGGAATTGCAGGTCGACCGGAGTACGGTCCTTGGGGGCGGCCCCTGCCGGCAGCGCCGCCAGCACCATGATCAGAGCGGTGGTGAGTGCCGCCAGCGCTCGCCGCCGGCGGGTGCGGGTCGAATGCACGATGGTTTCCTCCCGGTTGTTTCGACCTCGAGGCCGCGCCCGAGCGACCCCGGTTACCCTAGGTCTACACCATCACCACGATCCGTGATGCTCACCCTCAGTCGGGTTTTCGCGCTCTCGGTCGCAGATGGTGGTCGAACCAGCGGCACGCCTCCGCCGCCACTACTTCCAGGGCGCCCGCCTCCTCGAACAGATGGCCGGCCCCCGGGACGATGTGCAGCTCGCTGGGCCCGGCCAGTTGTGCCTGCGCCTGCCGGTTGAGATCCATGACCTGAGGATCCCGCTCGCCGACGATGAGGAGCGTGGGGGCGGTGACCTGTCGGAGGCGATCCCCGGCCAGGTCGGGGCGGCCCCCCCGGCTGACCACCGCCACCGCCGCCAGCTGGGGGTCGGCCGCCGCCCACAGCGCCGCTCCTGCCCCGGTGCTGGCACCGAACAGACCGAGTGGGAGACCGGCCAGATCGGGTTGGTGGGCGGCCCAGCGGGCGGCGTCTGCCAGCCGCGACGCCAGCAGCGGGATGTCGAAGACGTTGGCTCGGTCGGCCGCCTCGGCCGGAGTGAGCAGGTCGAACAGCAAGGTGGCGAACCCGGTTCGTTCGAGGCTGGCTGCCACCGCCAGGTTGCGGGGACTGTGGCGGCTGCTGCCGCTGCCGTGGGCGAACACGACCAGGCCGGCGGCGGCGGCCGGGACCGCCTGGCGACCGGGGAGCGACACCGGCCCGGCGGTGATCACCACCTCTTCCGCTGCCAGCCGCCCCCGCGTCAGCAGGTCCAGCACCTCCTGGTCGGTGGTCTGGCGGAAGTCCTCGTACCAGGCGCCGACCGAATGGAGGTCGTAAGGGGACACCACCGCCACCGTATCGTCGACCTCCTCTTCCAGTGCTCGCAGGGTGTCGGGGGACGCGACCGGCACCGCCAGCACGATCCGTCCGGCCCCTGCCCGTCGCATGGCCCGGGCAGCCGCCCGGGCGGTGTATCCGGTGGCGAGACCGTCGTCCACCAGGATCACGGTTCGGCCGGCGACGTCGGGTGGCGGTCGATCGGTTCGGTAGACCGTCACCCGCCGGGCCAGCTCCTTCGCCTCGCGCCGCCGCACCCGGTCCAGCGGTTGGGGGGTGACCTCGGCATAGGTCATGACCCGGCGATTGAGCGCTTCCACGGCTCCCTCGGCGATCGCTCCCATGCCCAGCTCTTCGTGACCGGGGACGCCCAGCTTGCGGACCACCACCAGATCGAGGGTCGCCCCGAGCGCCTTCGCCACCTCGGCCGCCACCACCACCCCGCCCCGCGGCAATCCCAGCACGAGGGGCTGCTCTGCCCGCAATGGCAGCAACAGTTCGGCCAGTCGGCGGCCGGCGTCGGCCCGGTCTCGGAACATGGCTGGTTCCAGCTTCCCCCGCCACCGGCTCGGGGGCAAGGGCTGGTTGTCACACCAGCCCTCCCACCGGGCGGGGGTGTCGGCGGCTCCGTTCGGAGAGGATAGGGTGGGAGAGGTCGGAGGATTCGACGATGAGCAGGGTGCTGGAAGTCGACGGCTTGGACAAGGCGTTCGGCGACCTTCGGGCCGTCGACGGGGTGGGGTTCTCGATCTCGGCGGGAGAGACCTACGGGCTGCTGGGCCCGAACGGGGCGGGCAAGACCACCACCATCTCCATGATCGCCGGTCTGCTGGAGCGCGACGCCGGCAGGGTGGTGCTGGAGGGGCGTCCGCTGACGCCCACCTCGGTGGACGTCAAGGCCGCCATCGGGCTGGTGCCCCAGGACCTGGCCATCTACCCGGACCTCACCGGGCGGGAGAACCTGGCCTTCTTCGGCCGCCTGTACGGCCTGTCCGGCAAGGAGCTCAACCGCCGGGTGGACTCGGTGCTGGACGTGGTCGGCCTCGCCGATCGGGCGGACGACCGCACCAAGGAGTACTCGGGCGGGATGAAGCGTCGGCTCAACATCGGGGTGGGGATGCTCCACCAGCCGCGGCTGCTGATCCTGGACGAGCCCACCGTCGGGGTCGATCCCCAGAGCCGCAACGCCATTCTGGAGAGCGTCGAGCAGCTGGGGACGGCCGGGCTGGCCGTGCTGTACACCACCCACTACATGGAGGAGGCGGAGCGGCTGTGCGACCGGGTGGGGATCATCGATCAGGGTCGGCTGATAGCGGAGGGAACCCGGGCCGAGCTGGTGGGTCTGGTGGGGGAGCGTGATCGGGTCCGGCTCACCGCCGGGGGCGACCTGGAGGCAGCGGCCCGGGCGATGGCGGCGATGCCGGAGGTGGACGACGCCGGCGGCCGGGACGGTCAGATCGACCTGGTGGTCAGCGGGGCCCGCAACCTGCTGCCCCGCCTGTTGTCGGCGGCCGCGTCGGCAGGGGCGTCGGTGACGGCGGTGGAGGTGACGGAGCCGAATCTGGAAGCCGTCTTTCTCCATCTGACCGGCCGGGCGCTGCGAGATTGACGTGCGGTCCGCCTGGCTGATCGCCCGCAAGGACCTGCGGCAGCGACTACGGGACCGTTCGGCCTTCATCGTCGGCCTGGCCGCGCCCTTCGGGCTCGCCGTCGTCTTCTCCCTCATTCTCGGTGGCGCCGACGCGCCGTTTCAGCCCACCTTCGCCGTCGTCGACCTGGACGGAGGGCCGGTGGCGGCTGCGCTGACCGCCGACGTCTTGCCGCAGCTCGCGGCGGAGGGACTGCTGGAGCTGGAAACGGCCGCCTCTCGAGCAGCAGTCGAGGAAGCCATCGAGGCGGACGAGATCTCGGCCGCGTTCATCCTGCCGGCCGGGCTCTCGGAGGCGGTGCAGCGGGGGCGGCCGGCCACCATCGAGGTCGTGGGCGACGTCGATTCCGGCTTCTCGACCCAGATCGCCGCCGCCATTGCCGAGGGATTCGGGGATGAGGTCGGAGCCGTGCAGCTGGCGGTGGCCACCGCCGCCGGCGGGGGGGCGCCGGCCGATCCGCTGGCGATGGCCCAACGAGCGATCGGGGAGCCCGACCCCGTCGGCTTCGGCCGGATCGAGGCCGCCACCCGTGAGCTCGATCTGAGCACGTTCTTCGTGGCAGGGATGGCCGTGTTCTTCCTCTTCTTCACCGTCCAATACGGGGTGGCCAGCCTGCTGGAGGAACAGCACGACGGCACGATGAGCCGGTTGCTCGCCGCCCCGATCGGACGGCTGTCGATCATCGGGGGCAAGGCGATCACCAGCTTCGTGCTCGGTCTGCTCTCGATGGTGACGCTGATCATCGCGTCGGCCCTACTGCTCGGCGCGCAATGGGGCAACCCACTGGGGGTCCTGATGCTCGTGGTGGCCGGGGTGTCCGCGGCCGTCGCCATCATGGCGGTGGTGGCGACGGTGGCCAAGACCGCCGAGCAGGCCGGCAACTACCAGTCGATCATCGCCGTGATCCTCGGCATGCTGGGCGGGGTGTTCTTCCCGGTCTCCCAAGCGACCGGGATCCTGGCGGCCCTCGCCCGGATCACACCCCACTTCTGGTTCCTGCGTGGCCTGGGCGACCTGGCCGGAGGGGCCGGGTTGACCGAGATCCTCCCCTCGGTGGGGGCGATCCTGCTGTTCGCGGTGGTGGCAGGGGGCCTGGCCGCTCTTCGCCTGCGGCGGGTGGTGGCGACGTGAA
>JBFGJL010000014.1:0-9828 GCA_041577235.1 Acidimicrobiia bacterium
GGCGGCCCCGGCCTCGACCGGAACGACGGTTTCTTCGGCGTCGGCCGCCCCGGTGGCGGCGGGCGACGGGGGCTGGGGTGGGGAAGCGGGACGGGCGGGGACGGTGTGGATGTCACCTCGAGCGATCCGAAAGCGGGCCCACGCCCCGGAGATCTCGAGCAGCTTGCGGACCGGATCGGTCGGCTGGGCCCCCTTCTGAAGCCAATCGAGTGCCTTGTCGTTGTCGATGTCGACCAGCGAAGGCTCCTGGCGGGCGTCGTAGCGTCCGATCTGGTCGATGTAGCGGCCGTCACGGGGCCGGCGGGCGTCGGCCACCACCACCCGGTACACCGGCTGCTTCTTCTTTCCCATCCTCATGAGGCGGATCTTCACCGCCATGCCGTCACCTCTTCTTCCGGCGCTTTGGGGTGAGGCCCGGGATCCCGGGTATGCCTCGGCCCTCGGCGATCATCTTCATCATCTTCTGTGTCTCGGCGAACTGCCGGAGCAGGCCGTTCACCTCCTGCGGGGTGGTGCCGGAGCCGGCCGCGATCCGCCGCTTGCGGCTCCCGTCGATGATCCGGGGGGTGTTCCGCTCCGCCGGGGTCATCGACCTGATGATGGCCTCGACCCGACCCAGATCCTCGTCCGACACCCTGACGTCGCGCAGCATCGAACCGGCGCCGGGGAGCATAGCAACCAGTTGCTCGACCGGCCCCATCCGTTTGAGCTGCTGGAACTGGCTGAGGAAGTACTCCAGCGTGAAGGCGGCGGTGCGGAGCTTGCCCGCCATTCGCTCGGCCTCCTCATGATCCCAGGTCTCCTCCGCCTTCTCGATCAAGGTGAGCACGTCCCCCATCCCGAGGATGCGGGAAGCCATCCGATCGGGATGGAACACCTCGAGGTCGTCCAGCTTCTCCCCCACGCCGGCGAACTTGATCGGACATCCGGTCACCTCGCGGACCGAGATGGCCGCGCCTCCCCGGGCGTCACCATCCAGCTTGGAGAGGACGATGCCGGTCAGCCGGATGTACTCCAGGAAGCCCTTGGCGACGTTGACGGCGTCTTGACCCGTCATGGCGTCGACCACCAGCAAGGTCTCATCGGGGTCGGCCGCCTTCCGTACCTCGGCCAGCTCCTCCATCAGATCTCGGTCCACCTGCAGCCGGCCGGCGGTGTCCACCACCAGCGCATCCCTTCCTTCCCGCGCGGCCTCGCGCCGAGCGGCCTTCACCAGCTTGGCCGGCTTGGCCCGACGGTCGACGAACACCGGGACCCCGATCCGTTCTCCCAGCGTCTCCAGCTGGTCGATCGCCGCCGGGCGCTGCAGATCGGCCGCCACCAGCATCGGACGCTTGCCTTGCCTGAGGAGGTGCCCGGCGACCTTGGCGGCCGAGGTCGTCTTCCCGGAACCCTGCAGGCCCACCATCAGGATGGTCAGGGGGGGCGAGGAGGCGGCGACGAGTCGGACGGGCTCGGCCCCCAGCGTGGCGATCAGCTCCTCGTGGACGATCTTGACCACCTGCTGGCCGGGAGTGAGGCTCTCAGCCAGCTCGGTCCCCACCGCTCGCTCCCGGATGCGCTGCAGCAGCGTCTTGGTGACGGACACGTTGACGTCGGCCTCGAGCAGTGCCAGCCGCACTTCGCGCAGAGCCGCGTCCACATCGGCCTCGGTGAGCCTTCCCTTCCCTCGCAGCTTGGTGAAGATGCCGGAGAAACGGTCAGCCAGCGTCTCGAACATGGCGCCAGTGTACGACCGCCCTCCCGACTTCCCTTTTCCTGCGCTGGGTGCGCGCCTATGATGAGTCTGGCGGGCATAGGGGGCGCAGGCCGGAAAGGGGAACGTTCCTGTGATGTCCGTTGGTCAGATCGTGCTGCTGGGCATCGGTACTCTCGTGCTCGGGCTCGGGCTCGGGTTGGTGATCGTCCATGCTCGCCTGGCCCGTCGGGAGCACACCTGGCGGGACCTGGCCTCCCAGCACCAGATGACCGCCCAGGCCGCGTCCGCGCGGATCGCCAAGCTGGAGACCGAGTTGGATGCCGCCCTGTCCGCACTGAAGGTGGCGGAGAAGGCCGCCGATGGCACCGCCGTCGCCGAGGCGCGCGCCGCCCTCCACGCCCTCCAGGCCGAGTACGACCTCGTGCAGCCCGAACTGGCGGCTCTCCATCAACGGATCAGCGCTGCCGAGCAAGAGCTCCTGGCCATCACCGAGGATCGCGATCGATGGCGCGCCCGCGCCGAGAGCGGGCCCACGCTGGTCCTCATGGAGCAAGTAGAACAGGTGGCCGCAGTGGTGGGAAGCCCGGCGATCGACGCCGGGGAAACGGAAGGCAGCGTCCGGGTGGCGCCACACACCCCCCGCCCCGAGCCCACCACCACCCGCTCGCGACGCCCCAACGGCCGCACCGGGAGGGCCCGCCAGGGGAACCTCCCCGAACGACCCAGTCGGCGTCCCGATCGCGGCGCCGGCGCCGGCAACGGTCAGACCTCCCGCGACGATCTCAAGGCGATCCGCGGGATCGGGCCGGTGTTGGAAGAGAAGCTCAATCGGCTGGGGATCGTCTCCTTCGCCCAGCTGGCAGCCCTGGACGAAGACCAGATCGATGGCCTGGCCGGCCAGCTGCAGTCCTTCGGGGATCGGATCCGCCGCGACGGATGGGTGACGCAGGCCGCCACCCTGTCCGCCCAGCAGGACGACCGCCGGATCTCCTGAGCCGAGCTGGCCCGGTCGCTACCCTCCCCTGATGCGTGACGACCGCGACCTCCGGGCCGACATCAGGAGACTCGGGAACCAGCTCGGCGAAGCTCTGGTCCGCCAGCAGGGCCGCGAGCTGCTCGACCAGGTCGAGGACATTCGCGCCCTCACCAAACGGATCCGGGAGGAGGGAGACCCGCTCGCCGCCGACGAGCTGACCGAGCGCTTGGCCAAGCTCGACCTCGACGGCACCATCCAGCTGGTCCGAGCCTTCACCACCTACTTCTACCTAGCGAACGTGGCCGAGCAGACCCACCGGGTGGACGAGCTGGCCGCCCGGGTACCCGAGGAGGCGGGCTGGCTGCAGGCAGCCGTCGATCGGATCATCGCCAAGGGCGCCGACCCAGAGCAGGTCCATGCCGCCGTCCGCCGCCTCGACGTACGTCCGGTGTTCACGGCCCACCCCACCGAGGCGGCCCGCCGAAGCGTCCTGACCAAGCTGCGGACGATCGCAGAGCTCCTGGAGGAACGGCTCGACCGCGGCCTGCTCGATCAGGCCCGGATCGATCGCCGCCTGGAAGAGATCATCGACCAGATCTGGCAAACCGACGAGCTCCGCCGCAGCCGCCCGGAGCCGGTGGACGAGGCCCGCTCGGTCATCTTCTACTTCGACCAGTTGTTTCAGGAGGTGGTGCCCGATCTGATCGACGAGCTGGATCACCAGCTGATTCGGTTGGGGGTTCAGCTGCCACTCGATGCCCGGCCGGTCCGGTTCGGGACCTGGGTGGGCGGCGACCGGGACGGGAACCCATCGGTGACGCCCGAGGTGACGATGGACGTGTTGGAGCTCCAGCACCTCCATGGTCTCCGCAACCTCATCGAGATGGTGGCCGAACTCGCCTCCGAACTCTCGGTGTCGTCTCGTATCCGGCCCGTCAGCCCCGAGCTGGAAGCCGCGCTGGGACGGGATCGTCTTCTCCTTCCGACCGTCGTCGAGAGGTTCGGCCGCATCAACGCCGAAGAGCCCTACCGCCTGAAGTGCGCCTTCATCCATCAACGCCTCATCAACACCCGAACCCGCATCGTCGAAGGCTCCCGCCACGTTCCCGGGCGGGACTACTCGACGTCGGGGGAGCTGATCGACGAACTGCTGATCATGCATCGGTCCCTGATGGAGAACCGAGGACAGGTCATCGCCGATGGGTCACTCCGTCGCCTCATCCGCAACGTGGCCGCCTTCGGCTTCCAACTGGCGGTGATGGACATTCGCGAGCATGCCGCCCGCCACCACCGGGCGCTCGAGGAGCTGTTCGGTCTGGTCGGCGTCGACTATGACGACCTCGACCGCCCCACCCGGGCCACGGTGCTCACCGAAGAGCTGCGCAGTCGTCGGCCTCTCTCGTCGCCCACCACCACCCTCGACGAGGAGAACCGCCGCACCCTCGAGGTGATGGTGGCCGCTCGCTCGGCCCTGGACCGGTTCGGGCCGGAAGCGATCGAGAGCTACATCGTCTCCATGACCCGTGGTGTGGACGACGTGCTGGCTGCGGTGGTCCTCGCCCGCGAAGCGGGCCTGGTGGACGTCCACGCCCCCCTGGCCCGCATCGGGTTCGTCCCCCTGCTGGAGACGATCGACGAGTTGCGCGGGGCCGGCGCCATTCTGGACGACCTGCTGGGCGTACCCGAGTACCGAGTGCTGCTCCAGGCCCGAGGAGGCCTGCAGGAGGTGATGCTCGGGTACTCGGACTCCAACAAGCTGGGCGGCATCACCACCTCCCAGTGGGAGATCTACAAGGCCCAGCGGGCACTGCGGGACGTCGCCCGGCGTCACCGGGTGGGGCTCCGTCTGTTTCACGGCCGGGGCGGAACGGTCGGACGGGGAGGCGGCCCCACCCACGAGGCGATCCTGGCCCAGCCCTTCGGGACGGTCGACGGGAGCATCAAGGTGACCGAGCAGGGGGAGGTCGTGTCCGACAAATACGGGCTGTCGGGCCTGGCCGCCCGCAACCTCGAGCTGGCCGTGGCCTCCGTGCTGGAAGCTTCCATCCTCCACGTTCATCCTCGCCAAGACGCCGCTCTGCTGGCCCGCTGGGACGAGGCCATGGAGGCCGTGTCGGAAGGCGCCTTCGCCGCCTACCGCCGGCTGGTGGAGACCGAGGGGCTGGTCGAGTACTTCCAGGATTCGACCCCGGTCGAAGAGCTGGCCGCCCTCAACATCGGATCGCGTCCCTCCCGCAGGCCGGGAGGCGCGGCCGGGCTGTCCGACCTCCGGGCCATCCCCTGGGTCTTCGGCTGGACCCAGTCGCGCCAGATCGTTCCCGGCTGGTTCGGGGTCGGCTCCGGGCTGGCCGCCGCCCGCGCCGCCGGGTTCTCATCGACCCTGGACGAGATGCACCGGGACTGGTCGTTCTTCCGCACGTTCGTCTCCAACATCGAGATGACCCTCACCAAGACCGATCTCGACATCGCCCGCCGCTACGTCCAGCAGCTGGTCGACCCGATCCTCCATCCCATCTTCGGCACCATCCAGGGCGAGTACCAGTCCACCCGGATCGAAGTGCTGCGGCTCACCGGCACGACCGAGTTGCTGGACCGCCACCCACTGCTGCAACGCACCCTCTCCGTCCGCAACCGGTACCTCGATCCCCTCAACTACCTGCAGGTGGCGCTGCTCGACCGGTCGCGCTCGATGGAAGACGACGATCCGCTCCTGCAACGGGCGCTGCTGCTGACCGTCAACGGGATCGCGGCCGGGCTCCGCAACACCGGCTGAGATCAGACCTCGGCTGCCGATCGCAGTCGGTCTTCGTCGAGCACCCGCACCATCCGGTAGCCGGTGTCGATCGACCCTTCTTCCACCAGCTCCCGCAGCGCCTGATTGACCGACTGGCGGCCGGCGCCCAGCAACGTGGCCATCATCGCCTGGGAGAGCTCGACCGAGCCCGATTCGTCCGCCTCCTGCAGCAACAGGTCGGCCACCTGGGACTTCACGGTTCGCTGCAGCATCTGGATGACCCGCCGCTGGGTGTCCTTCAGCTGGTTGAGCGCCGAGACCAGCCAGCGGAAGCAGATGGTGGGATGCTCGGACAGCTCGTCCATCAACCGGGCCCGGGCAAACCGGACTGCCACCACCTCGGTGGCTGCCTTGGCCGAGGAGAAGTAGGGCTCCCCACAGAACAGGGCGATGTCGCCGACCACCGCCCCCGGCCCCAGCCGAGCCACGTAGCGCTCATCCACTCCCCATCCGCGGTAGAGCTCGACGGTGCCGGAGGTGACCACGAAGGCCGCCTCGGAGGGTTCGCCCTGCCGAAAGAGATGCTCCCGGGCGGAGTAGGTCACGATCTCGCCCGCTCCCGAGATGGCCTGGAGATCCTCGGTGGAGAGCGGCAGGTAGTCGTTGGCTCCGAACGAACGGGCCAGCCAGCTCAGGTGCTGGTGATCGACCGCTCCCGGCCGCAGCCGATCCTGTCCCTCATCGATCGTCTTCACAATGGCTGGAACCCTACCGGTTTCCGCTTGGCGGTACTGCCCGCCCTACTGTCCAACAATACGACGCGCTCCGTATAGACGGCAACCACCATCAGCGGTATTTTTCGGCCAGAACGTCCGGTTTTGGACAGTTCGGCAAGAGCCCGCCAGGGGGCGCGAGTTTCCGAGGGAGGGGACGCGTGAACGACCACGAGCACACCGAAGGGGCCGGGGCCGGCTGGAGCAGGCGCCAGTTCCTGGAACGGATGGGCGGGGCGGGCGCCGGGTTGGCGTTGGGGCTGGCGATCCCGCCCAGCCTCTCCCTCGGCACCCCCTTCCCCAGCACCGATCAGTTCGGAGCCGGCATCGCCGTGAACTGGTTCGATCTCGCCCTGCGGCTGGTCCGGACCACACCGGGGTTCACCCCGCCGGTGGCGTCGCGGGCCTTGGGATACACCGGGCTCACGCTCTACGAGTCGGTGGTCCCCGGCATGCCCGGCTACCGCTCCCTGGTCGGGGCCCTACCCGGCTTGGGGAGGATGCCGGGGGGAACGACGGCCCAGCACTGGCCCATGGTGGCCAACGCCGCCCTGGCCGCCGTCCTGCGCGCCCTGTTCCCGACCACCAGCGCCGAGAACCTCCGTTCGATCGACGCGCTGGAGGCGCGCATGGCGAGGGGCTTGGGCAGTTCGGTTCCCCGCGGTGTCCAGCAGCGGGCGATCCGCCGGGGCCAGACGGTAGCGGCCATCGTCTTCGAGTGGTCGAAGAGCGGTGGCGGCCACGAGGGCTATCTGCACAACTTCCCGAGCGACTACGTGCCTCCGGTCGGCGACGCCTACTGGGTCCCGACGCCGGAGGGTTTCCTGTCCGCCCTGCAGCCCTACTGGGGGAGCAACAGGACATTCGCGGTGAGCTCGGGGGCAGCCTGCCCTCCCGGCGACCACACGCCCTTCTCGGCCGATCCGTCCTCCGCCTTCTACGCCGAGGCGATGGAGACGTATCTGGCCGTCAACAACCTGTCGCCGGAGCAGGAGGCGATCGCCCTCTTCTGGTCGGACGATCCCGGCACCACCGCCACCCCGCCGGGGCACTCGGTGGCGATCGCAAGCCAGGTGCTACGCAAGGAGAAGGCCACCTTGACCACGGCGGCGGAGACCTACGCCAAGGTGGGGATGGCGGTGGCGGACGCCTTCGTCTGCTGCTGGCACACGAAGTATGTCTACAACCTGCTGCGTCCGGTCACCTACATCCAGCGCTACATCGACGGCGGCTGGCTGCCGCTGCTCAACACCCCGCCGTTCCCGGAGTACACATCGGGGCATTCGGTGCAGTCGGGGGCGGCTTTCCAGGTGCTGACCGACCTGTTCGGCGACGGCTACCGCTTCGTCGACCACACCCATGACGCCCGGGGGCTGGCGCCCCGCTCCTTCGGCTCCTTCTTCGAGGCGGCCGAGGAGGCGGCGATCTCCCGACTGTACGGCGGCATTCACTACCGTCCCGCCATCGATCTGGGAGTGGACCAAGGAGTGTGCATCGGGCAGACCGTGTCGGCCATGCCGTTCCGGGGCTGAGTCGGATCTGAGCCGGCCGGGCCGGGCGGGGCCCGGCCGGTACCCTACGGCGACGCCCATCTCGAGGAGCCGCCGTGAGCATCACCGTCGTCGAGCATCCGCTCACCCGTCACTACCTCACCCTCCTCCGCCGTCGAGAGACAGGCTCCGAAGCCTTCCGGGAGACCAGCCGCCGGCTCGCCTACACCTTGCTGATGGAGGCCAGCACCGACCTCCCCATGACCGAGGTGGAGGTCGAGACCCCGTTGGAGGCAACTCGCGGACACGTCATCGCCAAGGACCTGGTGGCCGTGTCCGTCCTCCGGGCCGGGCTGGGTCTGCTGGACGCAGTCGTCGACCTGCTCCCCGGCGTACGAGTGGGCTTCGCCGGAGTACAGCGGGACGAGGAGACGGCCCAACCCCACGAGTACTACACCAAGCTGCCCGAGCTGGCCGAGGCGCGGGTGCTGGTGCTGGAACCGATGTTGGCCACCGGTGGGTCGCTCTCGTGGGCGGTCGGCAAGGTGAAGGAGGGAGGAGCCGTCGACATCGTCGCCCTGTGCGTGGTGGCGGCACCGGCCGGTGTGGAGCAGATGGAGCGCGATCACCCCGATGTTCGGATCGTCGCCGCCGCCCTCGACCGCGACCTCGACTTCCGCTACTACATACGGCCGGGATTGGGAGACATGGGCGACCGGCTGTTCGGGACCATGTGACCGGATTCCAGCGCCGGGTGGTCGAGGTGCTGACCGCCCTCGAACCCGGAGAGGTGGTCACCTACGGCGAGGTGGCGGCCCAAGCCGGCTTCCCGGGAGCGGCGCGAGCGGTCGGCAACCTCCTGCGCTCCTGGCCGGATCCGCTGCCCTGGTGGCGGGTGGTCACCCGTTCGGGTCGCCTGGTCCCGGGTCACGAGCGGGAGCAAGCCCGCCGCCTCCAGGCGGAGGGGGTGGTCGTGCAGGGCTTCGAGCGGGTGGAGACCCCCGCCGGCTGAACCCCGGACGGCCACGACGGGGCCGGGCGCGGCCGCTCCCGTGGAGCAGCAGGGCAACCGGCGAAGTAGGCCCATTGACGGCGTAGCATCGCCCCGTCGAGCAGGAGACGGCCCTGGCCGCCATCGAAGTGTCGGACCTGGTCAAGGTGTACCCGGGGGGAATTCGGGCGGTGGACGGCATCTCCTTCTCGGTGGCGGCGGGGGAGATCTTCGGTTTCTTGGGGCCGAACGGGGCCGGCAAGACCACCACCATCAGGATGCTCATCACGCTGCTACGTCCCACCGCCGGACGGATGCTGATCGACGGCATCGACGTGATGGGACGGCCGGAGGAGATCCGACGGCGCATCGGCTACGCCGCCCAGACGGTCGGCATCGACGACGATCTCACCGCCACCGAGAACCTGGTCTTGCAGGGCCGACTCCACCACCTCGATCGGGTCACCGCCGCCCACCGGGCAGACGAGCTGTTGGAGATCGCCGATCTCGCCGACGTCCGCGGCCGCCGAGCCGGGACCTTCTCGGGGGGCATGCGCCGCCGGCTCGATCTGGCCCAGGCGCTCGTCCATCGGCCCCGTCTGTTGTTCCTCGACGAGCCCACCACCGGGCTCGACCCCCAGAACCGGCGAGCGATGTGGGCCTACCTGGACCGGTTGCACGCCGACGGGGTCACCATCTTCCTCACGACCCAGTACCTGGAGGAGGCCGACGAACTGGCGGGGAGGCTGGCCATCATCGACCACGGCACGATCGTGGCCGAGGGCAGTCCCGACAGCCTCAAGGAGGCGCTGGGAGGAGACGTGATCAGCGTCACCATCGGACCGGACGAAGACCCCGGACTCGCCCGAGACGTGCTCACCCGGCTGGAGGGTGCGGGCGAGGTCGAGGTCTACGACCACACGATCTCGGTGTTCGTACCCGACGGGGCGACCAGGCTGGCCGAGACGGTCCGCCGGCTGGATGCGGCCGGCGTGGCGGTGTCCCGCCTCGAGCTGGCCGAGCCGACCCTGGACGACGTGTTCCTGCGGGTCACGGGCGAGCGCCTACGGGTGGAGGAGGTCAAACCGCCATCGCACGTGCGATTCGAGGCCACATGGCACGGGGCTAGGGTCTGTCTGAAGACTCTCCGTCGCGAGCCCGGCGA
>JBFGJL010000015.1:0-9612 GCA_041577235.1 Acidimicrobiia bacterium
CGAGGCCGGTCTGACGGCTGTCATCGTGTACGCGGGTGAGGCAGCCCGATGCCCGGGCTGCCGCCCCATCTCCGGCCGGGCCGCCGAGGCTGCCTGAGCCCACCTTCCATGTCCTACCCTGCCCGGGTGGAGAGGGCCGCCGAGTGGCGCATCGAGCCCGAGCACTGGGACGCCGCCATCGCCGACGTCAACGGGCCGCAGCTGGTGGTTGCCGGGCCGGGCACCGGCAAGACCGAGTTCTTGGTGCGCCGGGCCCTCCACCTGGTCCGATCGGGTGCCGCCGAGCCAGGCGAGCTGCTGGTGCTGACCTTCTCCCGTCGGGCCGCCGCCGACCTGCGTCGCCGCATCGAGGAGGGCTTGACCAGATCGGCGGCTCCCGTTCCCGCCTCCACCTTCCATTCCCTCGCCTACCGGCTGCTCGAGACGTATGCCGCCGATGGACATCAGATGCCGGCCCTGCTGACCGGGCCCGAGCAGGTAGAGCTGGTGGCGGAGCTCCTGGCCGCCGAGGAGACCACGTCCTGGCCGCCCTCCTCCCGGCACCTGCTGGGCACCCGCACCTTCGCCGAAGAGGTGGCCGACTTCCTGCTGAGGGCCCAGGAGCACCTGCTCGAGCCGGCGGATCTGCGCCGGCGGAGCGCCGACCACGAGGGCTGGAGCCGGCTGCCGGAGTTCGTCGAGCGCTACCAGCACGAGCTCGAGGTCCGGAACCGCATCGACTACGGGGCCTTGCAGGCCCGGGCGGTGGCCAAGCTGGCCGACCCGGAGGTGGCGGCGGCGGTGGGGGACCGGCATCGGTACGTCCTGGTGGACGAGTACCAGGACACCACCCCGGCTCAGGCCCGTTTGCTCGATCTGATCACCGCCGCCCATCGCAATCTGACGGTGGCCGCCGATCCCTACCAGTCGGTCTACAGCTTCCGCGGGGCCGAACTCCGTAACGTCGAACGCTTTCCCGAGACGTTTCGCGCGGCCGACGGGCATCCGGCCCGCCGCCTGGTGCTGACCCGCTCGTTCCGGGTGCCGGCCGACATCCTCGACGCGGCCCTGCGGGTCACCGACCCCGGGGTGCTGCCCGGTGCGGCCGGCCCGGTCACCCCCGCTCCCCACCCCGGGCGGGCCACGGCCCACGTCTTCCACCAGCAGACGGCCGAGGCGGAGTGGATCGCCGCCGAGACGCAGCGGCTCCATCTGGAGGAGGGTCTCTCCTATCGGGAGATGGCCGTCCTGGTCCGCACCAAGCGCCGCTTCCTGGCCGAGTTGTCCCGCGCCCTCGACCGGCGCGCAGTCCCCCACGACCCCCCGGACGGGCGTCTCGTCGACCATCCGGCCGTGCGGATCGTGCTCGACTGTGTCCAGGCCTGCCTCCCTCATCCCGAGACCGATTCGGCCGAGACCGACCTGGCGGTGCGCCGCCTCCTGCTGGGCCCTCTGTTCGCACTTCCTCTCAGCGTCGAGCGTGACCTCCTCCGGGTGCGGCGGACGGGGGGTGGTTCATGGGCCGAGCTGCTCCAGGGGCAGGTGGAAGGAGGCGACGCCCTGGCCGCCCTGATCGCCGATCCGTCGTGGGCAACCGAACGGTCGGCGGCAGATGGCTTCTGGCACCTGTGGGCATCGCTTCCCCAACTGGCGGCGGCGGTGCTCGGGCCGGCCCGGGCCGATCATCGGGCCGCCCTCAGCTCGTTGTCGCAGACTCTGGACCGGCAGGCCGAACGGGACTCCACCCTGACCCTCCTTGACTACCTGCACACCGCCCAAGCCGAGGACTTCGAAGCCACCCCCCTTCTCGGGTATCGGCCCCGGCACCAGGACCGTTTGACCCTGACCACCCTTCACCAGGCCAAAGGCCTCGAGTTCGAGGTCGTCTTCATCGCCGACGCGGTGGAGGGGGTGTTCCCCGACCTCCGCCGCCTGCGCACACTGCTGGAGCCGCGCCTGCTGTCGCCCCACCAATCGGCCGAGCCGGCCGCAGCCGCGCGCTTCCGGCTGCAGGAAGAGATGCGGCTGGCCTACACCGCCATCACCCGAGCGCGCAAGATGGTGGTGATGACCGCCACCGAGGCCGGCATAGATGAAGGGGAGTACCGGCCCAGCCGCTTCCTGGCGGCGATGGCCGGGGTGGCCCGGACCGACCAGCTGGGGCCTCCTCCGGCCGGTGAGGGAAGGCCGGTGACCTACCTGGAGGCCGAGGCTCACCTGCGGCGGGTGCTGGTGGATCCCGCCCAGGCGAGTGGGCGGCGGCTGGCCGCTGCTCAGCTGCTGGCCCGCCGGCCCAACCCCGGGCTACGGCCGGTGACCAGCTTTGCCATGGTGCGTCCGCGGGGGCCGGATCAGGGACTGCTCCCCGACGAGCTCACCCTCTCACCCAGCCAGGCGGAGAGCTACGAGCGGTGCCCGCGGCTGTACGCCTTCGAGAAACGGCTGGGAGTGGGCGATCCCCCCAGCCATTACCTCACCTTTGGCAGCGTCATCCACGCCGTCCTCGAGTCCTGTGAGCGGGCGGCCATGGAGCGGCGTGACCACCATGCCCGGATCGACGAGGCGCTGACGGCGCTGGACGACCTGTGGCCGCTGCTCGACTTCGGGGACGGAGCCCACCAACAGGCCTGGCACCGGCGGGCCCAACAGCTCCTCGCAACCCTCTATTCGAACTGGCTGCGCCCGGGCGCTCGGCCGGTGGCGCTGGAGCACCCGGTCGAGCTGGAGCTGGGCGGTGTCCGCTGGCGGGGCCGCATCGACCGGGTCGAGGAGATCGAGCCCGGCCGGTTGCGGGTGGTCGACTACAAGACCTCCAAGACGCCTCCGACCAAGGCGGACGCCAAGGCTTCGCTTCAGCTCGGCTTCTATCTGCTGGCCGCCCGTCGCGACCCCGATCTCGCCGGTCTGGGCGACCCGGTGGAGGCCGAGCTGTGGTATCCGCTGCTGGGCCGCTTGTTCCCGTTCGATCCGGCCGAGCTCGACGGCATCGAAGCGCGCCTGAACACGGCGGCCGAGAGCATCCTCGCCGAGCGCTGGGAGCCGCGAGTGGGAAAGGACTGCCAGCGCTGCCCCGTCCGGCTGGTCTGCCCGATGTGGCCGGATGGGCGGGAGGCGTACGCCCGATGATCCCCAGCGACGAACAGGCCGTGGTCATCGCCCACCCGCTCCAACCGGTGCGAGTGGCGGCCGGTGCCGGGACCGGGAATACGACCACGCTCGCCGCCCGCATCGTTCAATTGGTGGGTGAGGGGGCGGTGATGCCCGAACAGGTGCTCGGCATCACCTTCACCAACAAGGCCGCTCAGGAGCTGGCCGACCGGATCCGCACCTCGCTGGCCGGAACGGTCGCCCAGGGCCGGGAGGTCGACATCCACACCTATCACGGGTTCGCCTCCCGTCTGCTGCACGAGTTCGGGGCGCTGGTCGGAGTCGAGCGCCAGTCCAAGGTGATCACCCCCACCTATGCCCGTCAGCTGCTGTGGCAGGCGATGGGTTCGGGGTCGTACCAGCACCTCGACATCACCAACCCGCGGACGGTGGAGAAGCTGGCTCGCCTCGCCGCCGACCTGTCCGACAACCTGCTCGAAGCCGATGCCGTGGCAACCGATCGCACCGACGAGCCCTGGCCCGAGCGTCGGGAGCTGGCGGCGACACTCCTTCGATACGAGGAGGAGAAGCGGCGGCTGGGGGTCGTGGACTATGGCGACCTCATCCGTCTTGCCCATCGGCTGGTCTCCGAGCATCCCCAGGTCGGGGCTCGGTACCGCCAGCTCTACCGAGTGGTGCTGCTCGACGAGTACCAGGACACCAACCCCGCCCAACGCGAGCTGCTGCGCATCACCTTCGGGTCCGGCTTTCCGGTGACCGCGGTCGGGGACCCCGACCAGACCATCTACGAGTGGAGGGGCGCCTCGCTGGAGAACTTCGCCGGCTTCCCCCACCATTTCCCCCGTCCGGACGGATCGCCCGCCCCCACCCTGCCGCTCACCCTCAACCGCCGGTCGGGGAGCACCATCCTCGACCTGGCCAATTCGATTCGAGTCGAGATCGGAGGCGAGACCGGTGACCTCCAACCCCTCCCCGAGGCGGGCCCCGGGCTGGTGGCCACCCATTGGACCCGTACCGCCATCGACGAGGCCAACTTCGTGGCCGAGCAGCTGAGCCAACTCCACCGCGAGGGCTACCCCTGGTCGGAGATGGCGGTGCTCTTCCGCAAGAACAAGGACATGGCCCTCATCCACGACGCCCTGGAAGAGCACGGTATCCCGGTCGAAGTCGCCAATCTGGGCGGTCTGCTCGGCATCCCGGAGGTGAACGACATCTACGCGTGGTTGCGGATCCTGGCGAATCCCGACGACGCACCGGCCTTGATGCGCATCCTGCTGGGCAGCCGCTACCGACTGGGTATGGCCGACCTCCTCCCCCTGTCTCGTTGGGTTCGATCGGTCGATCGACCCGGGAGCGAGGTCGACGGCGACCACGAACGGCTACCGGGGCGCTCCATGGTCGAGGCGATCGACCGTCAGATCGAAGGGGTGCCGGATCGGGCGGCGGCGCCGCTGGCGGAGTTCCGTCGCCTCTACCGGACGCTGCTGCAGGAGGCGCAGGGACTCAGCCTGGTCGAGCTGGTACGCACGATCCTCAGCCGCACCGGCGCCTGGCAAGAGGTGGAGGCGATGGGCGAGTCCTCGCGGCTGTCGGCTCGCCTCAATCTCTACCGGTTCTTGGACCTGGCCGAGCAATGGAGCCCGCTGGAGGGGCGCCCCTCCCTCGGCGCCTTCCTCGACTACCTGCAGCTGCTGGCAGAAGACCAGACCGAGGAGCTGGACACTGCCCGGCTCAGCGGCGAGGAGGCGGTGGTGCTCCTCACCGTCCACCGCGCCAAGGGCCTCGAATGGCCGGTGGTCTTCATCCCGGCCGTGGTCCACAACAACTTCCCCACGTCGGGACAGACCTACCCCGATCCGATCGGCCGGGCCGAGTTCCTTCCCCACGAGCTGCGGATCGATCGCGACGCCGCCCCTCGGCTCGGCGACGACCTCACCGAAGACGAGCGGAAGGCGGTGCTGCGCCAGCACCATCTCCGCCAGGAGTGGCGAATCGCCTACGTGGCCGCCACCAGGGCGGCCGCCCGCCTCTACCTGTCAGGCGCCTATTGGTATGGCGTACCCGAGCCCCGCAAGACCGCCGCCAAGCCCAGTGCGCTCTTCGAGCTCGCCCGGGCGATGCCGGCCACCGTCGACCTCGGGTTGTGGCCGGAGCCGGGTCCCCGCCCGGAGGTGATGCGGTTCGAGCCGATGGGAGACAACCCGGCCGATCCCACCTTTCCCGGTGGATGGGACGAAGGCCTCCGCGAGGCGGTGGACGACCCCAACGCCATGCCCCGTCGCGCCGTGGAGCTGGGGACCGGTGCGGCGTACGATGAGGCGGTGGAGTCCTGGCAGCAGCTCCTCCTCGGGCTCACCGAGCCGTCCCAGCCGCCCTCGGAGCCGGCGCCGCCCCCCCTGTCGGTGACCGGGCTGGTCACCTACGCCACCTGCCCGCTTCGCTACTTCTGGTCCGAGGTCGACCGTCTGCCGCGCCGGCCCTCCCCGGCCGCCCGCCGGGGAGTGGAGATCCACCGCCGGATCGAGCTGCACAACCGGGGCTTCGTACCGCTGGAGGAGGCGACGCCCGAGCTCTACGACCTCGAACCGGCCGAACTCGGCTCCGCTCCCGCCACTCGGCATCCGTTCGAGGTGTTCCGGAACTCGCGGTTCGCCCAGGCGGTGCCGCGGCTGGTGGAGGCCCCCTTCGATCTCGTCCTGGGAGAGGTGCGGGTCCGGGGCAGGATCGACGCCGTCTACGAGCACGACCCAGGATGGTGGGAGGTGGTCGACTTCAAGAGCGGTCGACCGTCCGGAAACGAAGCGGTGCGGGTGCAGCTCCAGGCCTATGCCCTGGCGGTGGCCGACGCCGCCTTCGGCGCCGAGGTGCCCGAACGCACCACGGTGACGTTCGCCTACCTGGGCGACGAGCTGGAGGAGGTGTCCGACGAAGTCGACGAGGACTGGCTGGGCACGGCGAGGAACGAGCTGGAGGCGCTCATCACGTCGGTGGCGGCAGACCGCTTCGAGCCTACCCCGTCGGAAGCGTGCCACACCTGCGACTTCTCGAGGTTCTGCGAGGCGGGTCGAACCTGGCTGGAAGGATCGGAGTGACCGCTCTGGTCGCCCTGGCTATCGGGTACCTGCTGGGCGGTTTGCCCACCGCCGACCTGCTGGCTCGGGCCGTCCGAGTCGATCTCCGATCCGCCGGCAGCGGTAACCCAGGCACCGCCAATGCGCTGAGGCTGGGCGGACGCCGCTTGGCGGCCGCGATCCTGGCAGTCGAGCTGGTCAAAGGAGCCGGAGCGGTGATGGTGGGTCGAGCGCTGGGGGGCGATCCGGCCGGGCTCGCCTCCGGAGCGGGGGCAGTGATCGGCAACATCCTCAACCCCTGGTACCGGTTCAGAGGCGGCAAGGGCCTGGGGATCACCGCCGGGGTCACGCTGGCGGTGTGGCCGGTGGCAGTGCTTCCCGCCGGTCTGCTGGTATGGGCGCTGGCCCGGGTCACCGGCTCCAACGCCCATGCGGCGGTGCTGGGGCTGCTGGCCTACCTGGCGGGGGCGGGACTGTGGGGGCTGTTGCAGCTCCCCAACTGGTGGGGAATCGAACCGGGTGCGAGCCTGATGATCTTCGCCCTGGCCCTGGTGGTGATCGTCACCCCCAAGCTCATCCGCACCCCGGCGGCGAATCCGGCCGGCCTCGGAGAGGACGGGGAGGGGCCCCGCTAGCTTAGAGGGCATCGGAGAGGAGGAGCCGTGGCGGTCATCACCATCTGGAGCGATCTCCATTGCCCCTGGTCCTATGTAGCGGCTGTGCGCCTCCACCACATGCGGAATCGGATGGCGGCCGACGACGTCCTGTTCGACTTTCGCGCCTGGCCACACGAGCTGGCGTTCGAGCGGGGACTGGACGGGCGCAGGCTGGCAGCCGAGATGGTGGCCGCCGCCCAGCTGGAGCCAACCGCCTTCAGCGCCTACCAGGCCCGTGCCTGGCCCACCACCTCCCTGCCCGGCTTCGAGGCCCAGAAGTGGGCTTACGGCATCGGCCCGGAGGCCGGAGAGCGGTTCGATCTGGCCCTTCGCAGGGCGTTCTTCCTGCACGGGCACAACCTCGGGCTGCGTCACGAGCTGCTTCAGGTGGCTGAGAACGAAGGGCTGAAGTCGGAGAGCCTGGCCGAGGCGCTGGACGACGGCCGCTTCCGTCGCCAGGTGATGGAGGACTTCGTCGATGCCGGCGGAGGGGAAGTCAGCGACACCCCGTACGTGGTGCTCCCGGATGGCAGCGGGCACCTCAACCCGGGTGTCTCGCTGCGATGGGTGCGGGACCTGCCCATCGTCGACGCCGACCATCCGGCCGTCTTCGAAGAGCTCATCCAGGTGGCGGCGGTCGACCTCTAGACGATCCGACCTTGGCGCGCCTCCAGCACCAGCGTGACCGGGCCATCGTTCACCAGCCGCACCTCCATCTTGGCGCCGAAGCGACCTTCCACCACCCGGATCTCCCGCCGGCGGAGGCCCCCGACCAGCTGCTCGACGATCGGTTCGGCCACAGCGGGCGGGGCGGCATCAGTGAAGGATGGGCGGCGCCCTCGGCGGGCGTCGGCGTAGAGCGTGAACTGGCTCACCACCAGCACCGCGCCCCCTGCTTCCACGACCGAGAGGTTCATCTTGCCCTGCTGGTCGGAGAAGATCCTCAGCCCTGCCAGCTTGGCCGCCAAGACCTCCGCTTCATCGGGTCCGTCGTGCGGGGAGACGCCGACCAGGACCACCAGACCCTGTCGGATCCGCGCCACCTCCTCGCCAGCCACGGTCACCGCCGCCTCTGTCACCCGCTGCACCACCACCCGCATCGCCCCATCTTGGCAGCGGCACCTGGCCTCGCCGGGCGCGATCCGTACAATCCCCGCCATGACGGCACCTGTGACCACCGTGTTCGAACCTGACTGGCCGGACGTCCCGGCGGCGCGGGCGATCTGCCTGGTCGACGCCTCCAGCGGGTTCGAGCGGCGTCTTCTGGAATCCTGGATCGAGCGCCACCGCCCCGCTGACACGACGGTGAGCACCGCCCTGCTGCCCCCTTCCCGCCGGCGCCGCTTCGGTGCGATCGATCCGGGGCTGGCCGCCCTCCTCGGCGGAGACGACGATCCACTGCTGGTTCCAGTTCGGGTGGCGTGGCTGCCGGAGGAGCGCAACGGGCGGCGGTCGGCCAGCGTCGTCGACGCTCTCAAACTGGGAGATCCCCGCGACCCCGATCCGCTCCGCCAGCGATGGCTGTACGCTCGCTATCCCGACCGGTGCCGGATCGTCGTGGCGGAGCCGGCCCGCAGTTCCGGAGTGCGGGCGCGCTGGGAGCAGTCGCCGGAGATGTTGGGCTTCGACGAGTACGTCTCCCGGCGGGCCTGGCTCGCCCTGGAGCGGGCGGAACGGCGCCTGCGCGGCAACCGCTACAAGGTCCCCCGGTTCGTCCACCACGAGGTGAGCGAGCGACCCGAGTTCCGGGTCGGAGTCGCCCACCTGGCCCGAGAGCTCGGTCGCCCCGAAGCCGCTACCCGCCAGCGAGCGGTCCGCTACCTCCGGGAGATCGCCGCCTCCCACAGCACCTTTCTGATCGACGTCATCGCCAACGCCATCCACTGGATCTACCGCCAGGGATACGGTGCCCTCTCCTACGACGAGCAGCAGGTCCGGGACCTGTACGGCCTCGGCCAGGGTCATCCGCTGGTGTTCCTGCCTTCCCATCGCTCCAACCTCGACCGTCTGGTCCTGCAGTACCTGCTGTGGGAGAACGACCTCCCCCCCAACCACACGGCCGGGGGGATCAACATGAACTTCTTCCCGGTCGGGCCACTCATCCGCCGCACCGGGGTGTTCTTCATTCGGCGGTCGTTCAAGGACAACCCGCTCTACAAGCTGGTGCTGCGCAGCTACATCGACTACCTGATCGAGAAGCGGTTCTCCCTCGAGTTCTACCTGGAGGGCGGGCGCTCCCGCTCCGGCAAGCTCCTCCCTCCTCGCTACGGGCTGCTCGCCTACGTGACCGACGCCTACCGGCGGGGCAAGAGCGACGACGTCTTCCTCATTCCCACCTCCATCGCCTACGACCACATCCAAGACGTGGGCGCCTACGCCAGCGAGCAGCGGGGCGACACCAAAGAGCGCGAGTCGTTCTCCTGGGCGTGGAGAGCCATCCGCAGCCTTCGACGGCGCTACGGGAACATCTACGTGCGTTTCGGCGAGCCCGTGTCGCTGGCCAAGGAGATGCCGGTCGGCGACGAGGGAGAGATGGATGTGCCCAAGCTGGCCTTCGAGGTGATGGCCCGGATCGGCCGGGTCACGCCCATCACCCCCACCTCGCTGGTCACCCTCGCCCTGCTGGCCCGAGAGGACCGGGCGATGACCGTGCCGGAGATCATCGACGAGCTGAGCGATCTCATCGCTTTCGTCGAGCGACGCCGGTTTCCGACCACCGAGCCGTTGCGGCTCGACGACGGGTCCATCCGGGCGGTGCTCGACCGCCTGGCCGAGCACGACCTGGTGACCACCTTCGA
>JBFGJL010000016.1:0-9435 GCA_041577235.1 Acidimicrobiia bacterium
CCGTTACGTCGAGTCCCTCCCCTCGTAGGGTCTCCACGGCCGCCTCGGCCAGGTCGGTGCGGAAGGCGCCGTCGGGTGGAGCGGCCTGCAGCACGTTCTCCGAGGTGGCCACCTCCACCGTCTGGTCCCACAGTCCTTGGTCCATCACCCCGATGCCGCCCGGTGAGGGCCAGATCAGGGCGTTGATCTCGTTCAGCTGCCAGGTCATGTGGCTCTTGCCGAGGGTGGGTCCGTTGGCCAGCACGATGTCCACGCAGGCCTCGAAATTGTCTCGGCAGTAGATCCAGCCCCGGAAGCTGGCCTCCAGGAACTTCTGGGCGAGTTCCTCGTTGCCGGCCTGCCCCAGCCAGTCCGCCGACACCCACACCGCGTCCTGCAGCATGGCGGTGCCGACGTCGTTGTAGTCGATCACGTTGAGATCGTCCGGCTGGTACAGCTCGCCGGTGGCCGGATTGACCACCTCCAGCACCTGGGCGTACTCGTTGTAGATCATCGCCTGGGCGGCGTCGACCTCGGCCGTGCCTCCCGCCTCGGCCGGTAGCAGCTGCAGCATGTCGAACCCCTGCTGGACGATGGTGACGTCGTTGGGATCGTTGGGATCGAGCCCCACCGAGGTGAGGGCGGCGAACAGCTCGAACTCGTTGCCGAACCCCCAGGTCCCGACCCGCTTCCCGGCGAAGTCCTCCACCGAGTCGATGCCGGAGTCCTTGAACGCCACCTGCAGGGTGCCGCTGCGCTGGAAGACCTGGCCGATGTTGACCAGTCCCGCCCCCTCCTCGTTGGAGACGAGCGCCTTGGGCACCCAGGCCAGCCCGAACTCGGCGGCGCCGGTGGCGACCACCGTCTGAGGCACGATGTCGACGCCGCCCTCCAGGATCGACACGTCCAGCCCGACGTCCTCGTAGAAGCCCTGGTCCTTCGCCGCGTAGTAGCCGGCGAACTGGGACTGGGCGAACCACTGGAGCTGGAGCCGCACCGGGGTCAGCTCCCCTTCTCCGGCGGTGGTGTCGGGGGCGGCGGTGGTGTCGGGGGCGGCGGTGGTGTCGGGGGCGGCGGTCGTGTCGGCCGCCCCGGTGTCGCCGGTGTCGGTGTCGCCGCACGCCGCCACCACCATCATCAGAGCCACGACCAGGCTCAGCAGCCCGATCGGCCGTCTTGCTCGGATCATCCTTCGCTCCTCTTCCCGTTGGGCCCGCAGGATCTCACGCGGGCGTGCCGTGAATCTAGGCGCGGGGCCGGCCGGCCGGAGGTCAGGGCCGCCGGATCGAGACGTGCCAGGGCATCACCATCCGCTCGACCGCGACGATCAGCAGGTAGAAGGCCACCCCCAACATCGAGCCGACCAGGATCGCCGCCCAGGCATTGGTCAGCTTCAGGAACGAGGCCTGCTGGGAGATGTACACGCCCAGGGCGTTGCGGGGACCGCCGAAGTATTCAGAGACGATCGCGCCGATCAGGGCGAGGGCGCTGGCGACCTTGAAGGCGCTGAACAGGTAGGGAAGGGCGTTGGGCAGGCGCACCCGCCGCAGGATCGCCCAGCCGGAGGCGGCGTACGACCGCATCAGCTCCAACTCGCTCGGATCGACCAGGGTCAGGCCGCGCACCGTGTTGATCATGACCGGGAAGAACACCATCACCGCCACCACCGCCATCTTGGAGATGGGGTTGGTGCTGCCGAACCAGGCGTTGGCGATGGGAGCCAGGGCGATGATGGGGGCGGAGCTGGCGGCGACCGCGAACGGCATCGCTCCCTCCCGGATCATGTTCCAGCGGGAGACCCCGAAGGCGACGATGATGGCCGCGGCCGAGCCGATCACGAAGCCACCGACCGCCTCCCCGAGGGTGACGAGGCCGGCGCTCCACACCACCGACTGCTCCTGCACGTAGACCCGGGCGATCGCCGAGGGTTTGGGCAGGAGGAACCCTTGGATGTCGAACACCACCACCACCGCCTCCCAGAAGGCCAGGCCCAGCACGAACAGGCCGATGGCCGGGAGGTAGTGGGTGCGCAGTCGCCGGACCGCCGACCACAACCGGGGGGTGGCGGAGGCCGTGGTCAACTCGGCTCCTCGTCGGCGCCCCGAAGGCGCTCCCGTACCTGGGTCAGCAGATCGAAGAAGCGCGGATCCTCGCGGGTGGTGAAGACCCGAGGCTGAGGCAGGTCGATCGTGATCTCGGCGGCGACCCGACCGGGTCGGGGCGACATCACCACCACCCGAGTCGACAGGAACACCGCCTCGGGGATGGAGTGGGTGACGAAGACCACGGTCCGCCCGGTTCTGCGCCACAGCTCCATCAGCTCCATCTGCATCCGCTCGCGGGTCATCTCGTCGAGGGCGCCGAACGGCTCGTCCATCAGCAGCAGGGCGGGCTCGAAGGCGAGGGCCCGGGCGATCGCCACCCGTTGCTGCATCCCTCCGGACAGCTGCCAGGGATAGTGCCCGGCGAACTCGCTCAGCTGGACGAGCCGCAGGAGCTCGTCGGCCCGCCGCCGCCGTTCCGCTCTGTTCACCTCCATCATCTCCAACGGCAGCTCGATGTTGCGGCGGACCGACCGCCAGTCCAGCAGTGTGGCCTTCTGGAACACCATGCCGTAGTCGCGATCGAGCCGGGCCCGGTGCGGCTCCTTGCCGTTGACCACAATCGTCCCCGAGGTGGGGGGGAGCAGGTCGCCGATCAGTCGCAGGAGGGTGCTCTTCCCGCATCCCGAGGGCCCGATCAACGACACGAACTCGCCCGGCCCGATCTCGAGATCGATGTCCTCCAGGGCCACCACCCGGTTGTCGCCACCCGCGTTGAACACCTTGCCCAACCCCGAGATCAACACCGTCGCGTCGCTCACCGACCGGCACCTCTCACGTCTCGACCCGCCGCACGGCCGGCACCGCCAGGCGCTCCACCAACGTGACCAGCCCGACGAAGAAGATCCCCAGCAGGGCCGACACCAGCACCGCCCCGTACAGCTTCTCGGGTCCGGTGGCGAAGAAGTAGCTGAAGCTGAGCAGCGCCCGGCCAAGGCCCACGTTGAAGCTGGCGGGGAGCTCACCGACGATCGCCCCGATCACACTGGCGGTGGCCGAGACCTTGAGAGCGGTGAAGATGTAAGGAAGGGCGGCCGGGACCCGCAGCTTCCACAGCGTCGCCCACTGGGAGGCCGCATACGAGCGCATCAGCTCCACCGAGGTCGCCTCCGGCGACCGCAGCCCGCGCAGGGTGTTGATCGTCACCGGGAAGAAGGTGAGATAGGCGGCGATCACCGAGACCGCCATCCAGGCCGGCAGCTGGGCCCGCGATGCCCACACCACCACCATCGGGGCGATGGCCAGCAGCGGCACCGTCTGAGAGGCGATGACATACGGCATGAAACCTCGCTCCAACGGGGCGAACAGAGCGAACACGATCCCCAGCCCGAACCCGATCAGTCCGCCCACCAGGAAGCCGACCGCCGCCTCTCGCCAGGTGAACCAGGCCGCCTCCAGCAGGAACGCCAGGGTGCTCTGGTCGGAGCCGCGCTGCACCGGCTCGGCCAGGCTTCCCAGGATGTCCCACACGTGGGGTATGGCGGCCGGACGGACCGGGAGCGCCACCGAGGTGAAGGGGTAGGTTCCGCCGGTGGCGGAACCCATCCACTTGTAGCCTTCCCAGCCGGCGATGAGGATGAGCAAGATGACCAGGAACCAGCCGGCCTTGCGGAGAGCGTGGCCGAGGCCCGCGGAGGTGGTCGATCGCAGGGCCTCGGTCGTCATGGCCGCCATCGTACCGAGCGGCCGGTGGGCGAGGGGGGGCCGTGGCTGACCGCTACCTGGCCGAGGCGCTGGCGGAGGCCAGAGCCGGGCTGGCCGAAGGCGGAATCCCGATCGGATCGGTGCTGGTGATCGACGGCGAGATCGTCGGCCGCGGCCACAACCGGAGGGTGCAGCGGGACAGCGCCATCCTCCACGCCGAGATGGACTGCCTGGAGAACGCCGGGCGTCTACCCGCTGCCGCCTACCGGCGTTCGGTCCTCTACTCGACCCTCTCCCCCTGCGACATGTGCTCGGGCGCCATCCTCCTCTATGGGATTCCGGCAGTGGTGGCGGGAGAGAACCGGACCTTCGGCGGACCCGAAGCCCACTTGCGGGCCCGGGGGGTCGACCTCCGGGTTCTCGACGACCCGGAGTGTGTTGCCCTCATGGCCGACTTCATCGCCGCCGCCCCCGAACTGTGGAACGAGGACATCGGCGAGCCCTGACCGGTCACTCCTCGTAGTACTCGGTCCCCAGGTGGGTGATGAGATCCTCACCCATCCAGTGCCGCAGAGTGTTCTTGAGCTTGGTCTGTTGGATGAAGAGATCGTGTTCGGGATAGAGACCTTCGGCCACCTGGGGGCTCTTGAAGTAGAACGACAGCCACTCCTGGATGCCCTTCTGACCCACCCGGGCGGCCAGATCGAGGAAGAGGGCCAGGTCGAGCACGATCGGGGCGGCGAGGATGCTGTCCTTGCAGAGGAAATCGACCTTGATCTGCATCGGGTAGCCCATCCACCCGAAGATGTCGATGTTGTCCCAACCCTCCTTGTCGTCCCCGCGGGGCGGGTAGTAGTTGATGCGCACCTTGTGGTACATGTCGCCGTAGAGGTCCGGGTACTGGTCGGGTTGGAGGATCTGCTCCAGCACTCCCAGCTTCGACACCTCCTTCGAACGGAAGCTGTCCGGGTCCTCCAGCACCTCACCGTCCCGGTTGCCGAGGATGTTGGTGCTGAACCACCCGCGCAGACCCAGCATGCGGGCCTTCAGGCCGGGGGCGAGCACGGTCTTGATCAGGGTCTGACCCGTCTTGAAGTCCTTTCCGGCGATGGGTACCCGACGCCGGTCGGCCAGCTCCAGCAGCGCCGGCAGCTCGAGGGTGACGTTGGGCGCTCCGTTGGCGAAGGGGACACCGCGCTGGAGAGCGGCATAGGCGTAGATCTGACTGGGGGAGATCTCCGGATCCCCGTCCTTCAGTCCCCGCTCGAACCGGTCCAGACTCTGGTGGACGGCGGCGGGGGCCCGGTACGCCTCGGTGCTGGCGCACCACACCATTACCAGACGATCACAATGGTTGGCCGCCGCGAAGCTGTCGATGTCGGCCATCAGCTGCTCGGCGAGATCCATCTTGGTGGGAGCAGACTTGACGTTGTCGGTTCCTTCCAGCCGCTTGACCCACTCGGGGTCGAACACTGCCGCCATAGGCCGTATCCCCTCCAGCTCGGAGCGGACCGCCTCCAGGTGGGCCTCCTGGAGGACCCCGGCGGTGAGTGCCGCCTGGTGGGCGTCGGCCCGGTAGGGATCCCAGGCTCCGAACCGGAGTTGATCGAGCCCGGCCAGCGGGACCAGCTCGCGGATGAGGGGGTTGCGACCTTCGGTCCGTTTCCCCAACCGGATGTGGCCGGTCTGGGTGAGGGACCCCACCGGCTTGGTCAGCCCTCGCCGGGCGGCGAGCACACCGGCGATGAAGGTGGTGGTGACCGCTCCCAGTCCGGGGGTGAGGACCCCCAGCGAGCCGGAAGCGGGTGCGATCTCCTGGGGACGAGTCACGGCTGTTCCTCCACGTTCGGGGACGCAGCGGGCAGGCCCGCCCGGCCAGGCTAGGCAGCCGGGCATAGATCAGACAAGCGGTAGAGATCGATCATAAGATGAAGCAATCGTGAACAGTAAGAGGTTGTCCCGACTGGGAGCTGTGGACTTCCGCCAGCTCTCCTATCTGCGCCAGGTGGCCTCGTCCTCCAACTTCCGGGAGGCGGCCGACGAGCTGGGGGTGAGTCCGTCCGGACTGTCCCAGGGTCTCTCCCGACTCCAGCGACGGATCGGACTACCGCTGCTCGAGCGCCGGGGAAGGAGGCGGGCCCCGACCGACGAGGGGTGGGTGCTGGTGGGATTCGCCCGGCGGGTGCTGGCGGAAGCCGAGGCGCTGGAGGAGGAACTCGATCGGCGCGAGCGGGGTGAGCTGGGAGCGTTGCGGGTGGGCATGATCGACGCAGCCGGGCTGTATCTGCTGCCGGCCACGGTCCGCTCCTACCGGGCGCAGTACCCGGACGTGGATCTGGCGCTATCCATCGAAGGGAGCGAAGTGCTGGTGCAGCGGGTGATGGAGGGCGACCTCGACCTGGCGTTCGTGGTGGCCCCAGCCGAAGGGGTCGAGAGCGAGGAGATCCTGGTCGAGCCGCTCTTCGTCTACGCGGCGCGGGGAAGTCGAGGTGGTCCCGACCAGGTGGAGTGGTGTCTCTATCCCAGCGGCTCGCACACCCGCATCGCCATCGACCAGGCGCTGGCCCGGCTGGGCCTCGAGCCACGGGTCACCCTGGAGAGCGGAAATCCCTCGGTGCTCCGCCAGATGGCCGACCTGGGGCTGGGATGGACGGTGCTGCCCGCCACCGTGGCCGAGTCGGGCGGACGGCCCTTGCGGCGCTGGGGGGAGGCGATCGGGGAGCGACGGTTGCTGGCCGTGCGCCGGGTCGGGTCGGCGCCCGATCTGCGGGCGGCCCGCTTCCTCGACCTGGTGCAACGACAGCATCCCTAGAGTCGGCTCATGGTGCTGCCCGATGATGCGCTGGAACCGTCGGTCGAGTTCGCCATCCTCGCCGACGCCGTCCAGGCCGCAGCCGGGAAGCTCTACGTGCTGGGGGGCGGATGGGACACGCTGTTCGTCGCAGGTTTCCCAGCCCGCCATCACAGCCTGGGCATCGCGGTGCGGGTACGGGTTCCCTGGACATGGGCCGACCGGACCATCTCGATGACGGTCGATCTCCAGGACGAGGATGGGACGTCGCTGTTCGAGCGGGGCCCCCTCACCCACGTCTTCTCGGTGCGGCGCCCACCGGGACTGCCGGACGGCAGCGACATCGGGCTGGTGCGGGCTTTCACCTTCAACAACCTCCCCCTCCCCCATGCCGGCGGGTACTCGTTCCGGATCGGCATCGAAGGCGTAGAGCGAGACCGGCTGCGCTTCACCGCTCGGGAGCGTCCCGTCCGCTCTTAGCATGGGCCGATGCCCGACCGGCTGCCCATGTTCCCGCTCAACAACGTGCTCTTTCCCCATTCGCTGCTGCCGCTGCAGGTGTTCGAGACCCGCTACCTGCATCTGCTGCGTGATTGCCTGGCCGGTCGGCCCGAGTTCGGCGTGGTGCTGATCGAACGCGGCTTCGAGGTGGGAGGCGGCGACACCCGCTTCTCGGTCGGCACCGTCGCCCGGATCGTGCACGTGGTCGAGGTGGCCGACGGCCCCCTCGGGGTGTTCGCGGTCGGCCAGCGCAAGATCGAGGTGGTGCAGTGGCTGCCCGACGATCCCTATCCGCTGGCGCTGGTGGAGGTGGTCGAGGAGGAGGCCGACGGCGATCCGGTGACGGTCGACCGGGTGCGGGGCTCCCTCCAGCGTTTGCTGGGTCTGTACTCGGAGCTGGGAGCGGACGTCGCCGGTATCAGCCTGGAGCTGGCCGACGATCCGGGTGTGGCGTCCTACCAGGCGGCCGCCCGGGCTCCGCTGGGACCGCTCGACGCCCAACTCTTGCTGGAAGCCACCTCCCCGGCCCGGCGCCTGCAGCTGCTGGAGACGGTGCTGGATGAGCAGGCGACGCTCGTGGAGGCCCGGCTGAGCGGCCGGTGATCCGACCGGGCGGCGCCGACCTCAATCGCCGAACGCGTAGAAGTGGCCGTCGCGGGCGCCGACGTAGATCCCTCCGTCCCAGACGGCGGGGGTGCTCTCGATGCAGCCGGTCCCGAGGGACAGATCCCAGATCGGGCGGGGGGCAGCCGGATCCGACAGGTCGTAGGCCCGCAGGCCGCCGCCGGCCTCGCAGTCGACCGACACCACCATCCGCCCGTCGGCGATCACCGGCGACGACCAGGCATGGCTGCCGATCTGGTCCTCCCACACCACCTCGCCACTAGCCACGTCCACCGCCAGCAGCCGGCCCGAGTGGGTGGAGGCATAGAGGTGGCCGGCTCCCAGGGCAGGGGTGGCCCACAGCCCGCCGACGTCCTGACCCACCCCGGGTGGCACCGGGATCCCCCACACCAGAGGATCATCCGGCCGGGAGGGGTCGAGCTTCAACAGCTGCCCCACCTCCTCCGCCCGGGGCAGGAAGCGCTCCAGCTCGACGGCGACGTAGAGGTTGCCCTCGGCGTCCACGACCGGGGTGGCGTCGATGTCGTCCCCCGCCCAGAAGTCGAAGACGATCGGGGCTTGGCCCGACTCGACCTGCCCCAGGTCGACCCCGGCCACCCTTCCGGCCGAATTGGTGAAGTAGAGGCGATCGCCGGCCACCGCCACCGAGCTCTCGATCGACGCGTTGCGATCACCCACCGCCGCCAGCAGCCCATCGGTCCAGCCCGGCATCGACACCAGGATCTCCGGAGCCACCGCCACCAGCCCATCGGCACCGATCGAGCGGTTGAGCCTCACCACGAACAGCAGGCCGTTCTCGCCTCCCTCGTACAGGAGGTCGTCGATCACCACCGGGTTGCCGTCCCAGTCGTTGTTCCAGATCCCGGGATGGTCGGCGCTGTCGAGCGCCCACAGCTCGGCCGGCGGATCACGGTCGAGGGCCACCACTCGCAGCCGGTTGTCGCGTGAGCCGAAGTAGAGGAGGGGAAACCCGTCGGGATCGAGCGTGACCGAGCCCTTGATGATGTCGCCGGTGGGGAAGTCGGGGCGAGTGCGGGTGCCGGTGGCGGCATCCAGGAAGTGGACCGCCCGGTCATAGGCCCCGAAGATCACCTCCACCACCCCGTCCGGCCGTTCCCACACTACCGGCTGGCCGGTCCAGCCGGTCCCGCACCAGGTGCGAGCCTCTCCGCCCACCGTCGAGAGCCCGCACATGGGCTCATCCCGAGGGAACCGCCACAGCAGTCGAGGCGATTCGGGGATCGGTCCGGTCCCGTACCACGCCCGGGAAGGGTTGCCGCGGAATTGGAGCAGGCCCGGCACCGAACCCCACGGGATGTCGACCCCCGAACCCGTCCCCGCCGGGCCGGATGTGGTGGTGGGCTGGACGGTGGTGACCGGGCTGGGCTGGGTCGTACCGGCGGTGGGGACGAGCGGACGGGTCGAGACCTCGGCCTCGGGAGCAGGCACCACCGTGCAGGCGGTGATGATCGCCAAGGCCGACGCGGCCGGGCGCCAGGAGGCACGCACGCGCCGAGTGTACGGTTCCGCCTCCCGATCGTGGTCGATTACCGGGTCCAGACCTAGGCTCTTCCCGATGGCTCGCTGGCAAGAGCGGTTCGAGGCCCTGCCGCCGGTGCGGATGGTGCGCCGATTCAGCGCCGCCGGCCCGGGGGTGCTGGCCTCGGCGATCGCCTTCAACCTGTTCTTCGCCCTGGTTCCGGCGGCGCTGGCGGTGCTGGCGGCCGCTTCGGTCTTCGGGCGGGACGAAGAGGCTTCGGCCCGCACCCTGGCCGCCTTGCGGACGGTGGCCCC
>JBFGJL010000017.1:0-9358 GCA_041577235.1 Acidimicrobiia bacterium
CAACCAGGTCGGCGTGGCCCGGGCGGGGTTTGGTCATGGGCCGGAGCGCCGTTCCCGGATCGGGCGACATCTCCTCCTGCCACTTCGGCCACTCCGTGTTCCGGATGACCACCGCCACCGGGCTTCCCAGAGTGCGACCGTGCCGGATCCCCCCCAAGATCTCCAGCTCGTCCTGTTCGAGCTTCATGCGGGCACCCCGTCCGAACCCCAGCCGTCTCCGGGCGAGCTCGGCGGCCAGGCCCTCTCGCAAGAACTCCAGCCCGGCGGGTACCCCCTCCACGATGGCCACCAGCCCGGGGCCGTGCGATTCGCCGGCGGTCAGGAAGCGCAGCATCGGGCCCGGATGGTACTGGACCCGCGGACGAGCCCGGACCCGAACGCTATTTCAGGATCTCCTGACCCACCGACAACTCGAAGGCGTTGTCCCCGAACAGGAACACTCCACTGTCCGTATCGAGACTGACGACGAAGAAGTTGCCGGCGAAGGTGTCGCCCACGCCGACGTCGTAGCTCACCCCGTCCACCTCCACGGTCGCCCGCAGGACACCGTCCACGTCTCGAATCTCGACCAGCTTGACCCGGATTCCGCTGGGCTGGAAGCCGTCCCCGTTCCCGGTCCCACCGTCCACGATCCCGCCGGTGCCACCGGTCTCGGTGATGAGGGGCCGGAAGGGATCGCGGGGCTGGGAGACGATCTGGAACGAACCCACCACCCGCACCCCCTCCAGGACTTCGGCCGGAGAGGCCTCCACCACCTCGCCTCCCGCCAGCGGCCCGCTGAGAGCCGGTTCGGCTTCGCCGAACACGGTGGGGGCGATCCCCACCCAGGCGACCGCGCCCGCCACCCCCAGGAGGAGGATGGAGAGAGCCACGGCCGTGCCGGTGTTCCGGGCCCGACGATGCATCATCCACCTCCGGCGGTGGTCGTCGTGGTGTCCCCGCTGGGAGCGGTGGTGGTGGTGTCGCCGGCCACGGTGGTGGTGGTCGTGTCTCCGTTGCCGGCCACGGTGGTGGTGGTCGTGTCTCCGCCCTCCTCCCCGAAGTCGGGGACGAGGATGCTGGAGGTGGTGAAGGCGGTGGCGGTGAGCGAGACCGACAGCACGGTGAAGCCCTCTTCGTCGACCGGGTTGATGTTGATCGACTCGAGACGGACCAGCCGGTCGAGGTCCTCGATGCCGTACAGGTAGCCCAGCAGCTCGAAGTACTGCCCGCGCACCTGGAGCGTGAAGGGGATCTCCAGATAGTCGGCCCCCTCCACCTCGGTGGGGTTGCCGTAGGTGGCGCCGTCCCAGATCACGCCGCTGTCGAAGGCCAGCTGGGAGAGGTCGTCGATCAACACCGGCATCTGCGGGGTGGGGGGGATGGCCGCCTCCAGCACCCCGATCGCCGAGAGGTAGGCCAGCTCGTTCTCCTGTACCCGCTGCAACTGCCGAAGCTGGGTTCGCAGCAGGGTTTCCTGTTGCTTCTCGGCTTCCAACTGGGTGTTGGCCTCTTCGATTCGCGTATTGGCGGGCTGGAAGACGAAGAAGAACCAGAGGGCGGTGATCGCCAGCACGGCCGGGATGGCGAACAGGATGGCGCGCCTCACTGCGGCACCTCCGGGATCCGTTCCAGCCGGAGCGAGGTGGCTCCCTCGGTCAGCGAGGCCACCGAGGTGAAGTTGACCACCGGCACTCCCCCGATCTCGCTCAGCTGGGTGGCGGTCACCCAGGCTCCCCCCACTGCTGGCCACTCCTCCGAGTCCAGAACCCGCAGCCAGGACGAGGCGTCGGGATAGTCGAACGCCACTCCCTGCATCTGGATCTGGCCGAACCGGGCCGGGTCTTCTTCGTCGAACACCGTGTTGGCGGTGAGGTTGGTGAGCCAGGTGCGGGGTGTGATCACCCGTCCCACGTCATTGAGCAGCCGACCCCAGGCCACGTCGGTGGCGAGGGCGGTCTGCATGTCGTCGACCCCGCTCTCGAAGCGCCGCCGCAGGTCGTCGGCGCTGGAGAGGGAGGCGATCTGCTGGCGGAGGTTTCCGTTCGTGTCGACCTGGCGTTGGAGGTCTTCTTCGGCGGTCGTGGCCTTGCCGTTCCACCAGACGGTCACCGCTCCCAACGCCGCCAGGTAGAGGAGCCCGAGCAGGATCACCACTCCCACCCGGCGCCGCGCCTCGGTCCGCTTGGCGGCCTCGGGGGGAAGGAGATTGATGGGTCGCATCAGACCTCACCCCAGAGGGCCAGCCCCACCGGCACCGGCAGCACCGGCTCGGTCTGCATCAGCTCCGCTTCCGACAGCCCCACCTTGCCCACCACCAACCGTTCGTCCGAGACGACCCGGATGGGCTCGATGCTCATGTTGAGCGCCCTTCCCAGCCGGTTGGCCAGGTGGGGAAGCCGGGCACCGTTGCCGGATACGAGGATGCGGCCCGACTCCATGCCCTCCGATTGGCTGAGGAAGAAGTCGATCGATCCTCGCACCTCGTCGATCAGCTGGTCGGCGGTCTGGGTGAGGACGGCTCGGGCCTGGCTCTCGAGGTCGTCACCCTCCACGAGGCCATTCGCTGCCACCCCCACCCGTCGCTTCAGCTCCTCGGCCGCGTCCGGATCCATGTTGAGGCGTTCCACCAGAGCGTCGGTGAAGTCGGCGCCCCCAGTGGGGATGAGCCGCAGGAACCGCACCGTTCCTCCCCGCACGATGATCACCTGGGTGATTCCGGCTCCGATCGACACGATGCTCTGAGGGGCCGTCTCCAGATCGAGCTCGGCGCCGAACACGGCGCGGACGATGGCAAACGCCTGGAGGTCGACCGCCATGGGCTTGATCCCGGCTCCGCTCACCACCCGCAGCACCCCGGTAGCCATGTCCTGGTGGGCGGCGACCACCAGCACCGACAGCATGGGCTCACCCTCGGGGGTGGTGAACTCCTCCAGGGGAACGAAGTCGAGGATGGCGTCCTCGATCGGGATGGGGATGTACTCCTGTGCCTGGAACGGCAGCGCCTCGGCCAGCTCCTCCTCTGGCATGTAGGGGATGTCGATGCGGCGGACGATCACCCGCTGGTTGGCGATGCCCACCACCACCCGTTTTCGGGGGAGCTTGGCCTGTTTCCACAGCTGGGTGATGGCGTCGGTGACGATCTGTTCGTCGATCACCTCGCCCCCCACCACGGCTCCTGGCGGGAGGGCGACCTGGGAGAAGGCACGGAGCTCGGGGAGGCCCTTGCCGGTCTGGAGGACCGCCGCCCGCACCGCACTGGTGCCGATGTCCAGGCCCACGTTGATGGCCATCTAATCTCCGCTCTGGCAACCGCCAGCAGGTCGCCACCCCGAGAGAGCCAGCGCGGCTCACAACCTCGTAATTACACGAGTGTCGTTCGGACGATATCAGCGAGCCGGAACCTGTGCAAGCAACTCAGCCCAGATACCAGCGGGCGATGCTCGCTCCCCAGGGAAGGGCGATCCAGGCCGCCACGATCAGCGAAGGGCCGAAGGGGATGGCGTCTCTCCTTCCCCGGCGGCCGGTGGCCAGCAACACGATCGAGATGGTTCCACCGATGAGGAAGGCCAGGAACGCTCCGACGGCCAGGCTCTCCCACGAGGCGTAACCCAGGAAGAGGCCCAGCAGAGCGGCCAGTTTCACGTCCCCCATGCCGAATCCCCCACGGGCGACGAGGGCGATCACCAACAGGAAGCCGAAGTAGACGGGCGCTGCCAGCAGGGCCCGACCGAAGTCTCCCAGCCGTTGGTCCATCACCCCCCCCACCCCGAGCAGCAGCACTGCGATCGGGATCGATGGGTAGAGGATGCGGTTGGGAATGCGTTTGTGATCCAGATCCGTCAGGATGAGAACGCTGGTGGCGCCGACGAAGAAGAGGTGGGCGGGGAGCGACCAGACCACGCCCACCACCCATACGGTCAGAGCGAAGAGGACGGCGGTACCGACCTCGACCAGCGGATAGCGGACCGAGATCGGCTCCTGGCAGTCGCGACACCGGCCCCGCAGGGCCAACCAACCCACCACCGGGAGGTTGTCGCGAGCCCGGATGGGATGGCCGCAGGCGGGGCAGGCCGAAGGGGGTCGGATCACCGAGGCTCCGATGGGCACCCGGTAGGCCACGACGTTCAGGAACGAGCCCACCGCCAGGCCCAGCACCCCGGCGGCCACTGCTACCACCCACACCAGGGCCGGGTCGGAAGTCACGGGGAGGAGGACGGGGTCATGAGCTTGTTCTCACCGGTCGGGCACTCTACCCGGGGGGCCGGCGGCGGAAAGCGCCTCCTCAGGGGGACGCGCCTTCCGCTCTACCAGCTGGTCGGGAGCGCCGCCGCCGCCGCCTCGCTACAGGCCGGCATGCTGGCGGTGCCGAAGTAGGTGCCCCCGTTGGGACCGGCCGCGATCCGGGCGATCACCCAGGTGGTGCCGCTGGCGGACAGCGCCTCCAGGCACACCACCTGGTCGTTGGCGGGATCCATCCGGACGTAGATCTCGTTGGGTCCGGTGGAGGGGACATTCACCCAGGTGAGTGAGCTCTCCACCGCCTTGAGACTGGCCGGGACATCGGTGAATACCGCCTGGTCCGAGTAGTACACCGCCTCCGCCTTCACGGCCGAATTGACGGCGGTCTGGGTGGCCCGGTCCTGGCCCCGGTTTCGAGCCGCCAGGAAGCTGGGGATGGCGATCGCCAAGAGTATTGCGATGATCAGGATCACCACCATCAGCTCCACCAGCGTGAAACCTTGCTCGCCCCGTCCGGCCCGCAGCTCAGCTGTGGACATCGGTTGGCCTCCTTCGGTCGACCGAACCGGAGACAGACAGGGCGGACCCGGGGTCGGGTCCGCCCTGTGTCTCAGCTAGGTTCGGTTTACCAGCCGTCGGCGGCCCAGGTACCCGCCGTGATCGGGGTCACGGTGCAGGCGGCCGCTCCGGTCTGGTAGAAGGTGCCCGACTCGGCGCCGGCGGCAACGTCCAGGATCGTGAAGATCGTTCCGGACGAGCTCTGCGACTGCAGGGCCACGCCTTCGTTCTGCGCACCGCACACCAGGACGTTGACGACCTCGGGGTTGGTCGGGTCGACCGCATTCGAGAAGGTCAAGCTGGGCTCGATCTCGGCCAGGTCGGCGAGACCGCTCCCGTCCGCATCGGTGGTGTGGAGGGCGTACTCCTCCTCGTCGGTGTAGAACACCTTCTCGGCGGTCAGGGCGTTGCGCAGGTTGCTCTGGGCGCCCCGATCCTGGGCCCGCTGGCGGGCACCGAGGAAGGTGGGAATGGCGATGGCGATCAAGATGGCAATAATCAGCACCACCACCATCAACTCGACCAGCGTGAAGCCTTCCTCCTGCTGGAGTCGGCTCCGCATCCAACGGATCATGTGGTTCCTCCTTGGTCGTGAGACCGTCGTGGGTCGTCCTTCGACCCGGTGTTGTCATCGGCATCCAGCCCGACCGAGTTGAGTGATTGCGCGACCACAATCCGTGTTCGCACCAAATGACTAGTCTCAAGGTGTTCCGAGCGCTCGGCCCCTACCGGCCGACTACTGGATCAGGTTGATGATGTTGAACATGGGCATGTAGAGCGACACCAGCATGCCCCCTACCGTCGCCCCCAGCACCACGATCAGGAGGGGTTCGATCAGGCTGGTGAGACCCTCCACCATGGCCTCCACCTCGCTGTCGTAGAAGTCCCCCACCTTTTCCAGCATGGTGTCGAGGGCGCCGGTCTCCTCCCCCACCGCCATCATCTGGACCACCATGGGCGGGAACACCTCGTGGGCGGTGAGGGGCATTGCCAGCGACTCGCCCTCCTTCACCGAAGCCTGCACGTCCTTGACCGCCGCCGCCACCACCGCGTTGCCGGAGGTCTCGGCCACGATGTCCATCGACTGCAGGATCGGCACGCCCGTCTTGACCAGAGCAGCCAGCGTGTGGGAGAAGCGGGCGATGGCGGTCTTGTGCACCAAGCCTCCGAAGATGGGCAGCCGCAGCTTGATCTTGTCGAAGATCTCCTGCCCTTGCTCGGTCTTCTTCCAGGCCCGGAACCCAAACCAACCGCCCACCGACAGGGCCGCCAGCAGCCACCAGTAGCTGGTCACTGCCTTGGAGATGCCCAACAGCACCTTGGTGGGGAGCGGCAGCTCTCCGCCGAGGTCCGCATAGAGGTTCTGAAACATCGGAACCACGAAGATCAGCATGGCGGTCACGATGAGAATGACCAGCCCGAAGACAGCGATCGGGTACATCATGGCCGACTTGATCTTCGAGCGGAGAGCCACTTGGGCCTCGAGCGTGTCGGACAGGCGGTTGAGGGTGTCGTCCAACACCCCTCCCACCTCGCCGGCTTTCACCATCGCAACGTACAGCCGGCTGAAGGCCTTGGGATGCTTCTCCATCGCAGCCGAGAGGCTGGTGCCCTTCTCCACATCCGTCTTCACGTCGAGGATGATGCGGGCCAGGGTCTTGTTGGCGGTCTGTTCGGCCAGGATCGAAAGCGCCCGCAGCAGCGACAACCCGGAGTTGATCATGGTGGCGAACTGCCGACTGAAGACCGAGACGTCCTTCACCTTGACCCGATCGGTCAAGCCGGGGATCGAGATCTCTTTCCGGAGCGACGACTTCTTCTGCTCGTCGATGCTGACCGGCCGGAAGCCGCGATCACGCAACGCTTTCGCCACGGCCGCCTGGGAGGCGCCCTGCATCTCCCCGGTGTGGACCTTTCCTTCCTTGTCCTTGACCTTGTAGGCGAACGTGGTTGCTTCCATAGCCCCTCCTACGCCACCCGTCCGATCAGACGTTGCAGGTCCTCGACGTTGCTGCAGCGCTCCGTCGCCATGTCGAAGGTGATGATGTTGCGCTTGACGAGGTCGGCCAGCGACTGATCCATCGTCTGCATGCCGAACTTGCCACCCGCCTGCATGGCGGTGGTGATCTGATGGTTCTTGGCCTCCCGCACCAGGTTGCGGATGGCGGGAGTGGCGACCATCACCTCCACCGCCGCCGCTCGTCCCTTGCCATCCCGGGTGGGTACCAGCTGCTGGGTGACGATCGCCTGGATGGTGGCGGCGAGCTGAACTCGTACCTGCTGCTGTTGGTGGGAGGGAAAGACGTCGATGATGCGGTCGATGGTCTGGGGAGCGTCCTGGGTGTGCAGCGTGGCAAACACCAGGTGTCCGGTCTCGGCGGCGGTGAGAGCGGTCGAGATGGTCTCCAGGTCGCGCATCTCTCCCACCAGGATCACATCGGGATCCTGCCGGAGGGCGTGCCTCAGAGCGGCGTTGAAGCTGAGGGTGTCGGCCCCGACCTCGCGCTGGTTCACGATCGCCCGCTTGTGACTGTGGAGGAACTCGATGGGGTCCTCGACGGTGATGATGTGGCAGGCGCGGCGGGTGTTGACCAGGTCGATCACCCCGGCCAGCGTGGTCGACTTCCCGGAGCCGGTGGGCCCGGTCACCAGCACCAGGCCCCGAGCCAAGTCGGCAAACTCTGCCGCCACTGCCGGGATGCCCAGCTCGGACAGAGGCTTGATCGTGTTGGGGATGGCCCGGAACACCGCCCCCACCGAATCGCGCTGGAAGAAAACGTTGACCCGGAAGCGGCCCTTGCCGGGCAGAGGATGGGAGGCGTCGAGCTCGAGGTTCTCCTCCAGCGTCTCCCGCTGTTTCTCGGTGAGCATGGCGTAGACGATGCGCCGCAGCTCGGCCGGCTTCATGATGCCGTAGTCGGTCAGCTGGCGCAGTGAGCCGTTGACCCGGATCTGGGGAGGTGAGCCGGATGTGAGATGGAGGTCGGAGCCGTTCTCGGCGATCAGGATGTCCAGCAGCTCGTTGATGTGGAGCGACTCCTCGATCTCGATCTCGAGATCGGACTCGTCGGCCCCGCCCGGCCGGCGCACGACCGGGACGTCCTCGGGCCCATGGACGAAGTCGATGGCCCGCTTGATCGATTCCTTGGTGGCCAGGGCCAGGCTCACCGGGCCTCCGGCCAGCTTCTCCAGCTGAGCATGGCGGTCGGTGTCGAAGGGGTCGGCCACCGCCACCACCAGGCTGTCGGTCTCCATTCGGAAGGGAAGGGCCATGAGCGCTCGGGCCTGCTCCTCCTCGAACTTGCCGACGGCCTCGGGGTCGAACAGCACCTCGTCGAGGTCCACGAACTCCATCCGGATGCGTTCGGCGATCGTCTTGAGCAGATCCTCCTCGCGGACGTACTCCTCGTCGACCATCAGCTTGGCCAGGGGGATACCCGACTGGGCCTCGCGGGTGAGCAGCAGTTCCAGGGCGTCTTTCGACAGCAGCCGGCGGTCGACCAGCAGCTCTCCCAGCTTGCGTGATGTGCTCGTCATGTCACTTCCTGTCTCGTGGAACGGTTTCGGCAATGGCGGGCCCGGACTTGACCGTTTCGGTCAGACCACCACCCGCAGGATCTCTTCCAGGCTGGTCAATCCCCGGGCCACCTTGAGCAGCCCGTCCTGGCGCAGCGGGCGCATTCCCTGGCTGACCGCCATCTTGGAGAGCTCCTCGGTCGGGGCTCGCTCGACCGCCATGCGCTCGATCTCCTCGCTCACCAGCATCAGCTCGTGGAGGGCGAGACGACCGCGGTACCCGGTGCCGGCACAAGAGGGGCAGCCTTCGGCCTGATACAGCTCCGGCACGTCCTCCCCCAGCTCCTCGAACGGCCAGCCCACCTCCCGCAGTGCATCGCGGGTGGGCTCGTAGGCCTTCTTGCACGAGCTGCAGAGACGGCGGGCCAGGCGCTGGGCCAGTACCGCGTCGAGTGCCGAACCGACCAGGAACGGCTCGACTCCCATCTCGGTGAGCCGGCTGATGCTGGAGGGGGCGTCGTTGGTGTGGAGCGTGGACAGGACCAGGTGGCCGGTCAACGCGGACTCGATGGCGATGGTGGCGGTCTCCTTGTCCCGGATCTCGCCCACCAGCATCACGTCCGGGTCCTGACGGAGAAAGGAGCGCAAGGCCGAGGCGAACAGCAGACCTGCCTTCTTGTTGACCTGTACCTGATTGATGCCGGGCAACCGGTACTCGACCGGGTCTTCCACCGTGACGATGTTCACCTCGGTCCGGTTCAGCACGTTGAGGGTGGCGTAGAGGGTGGTGGATTTGCCGGAGCCGGTGGGCCCGGTCACCAGAATCGTCCCGTAGGGCTTCGAGTAGGAGGTCTCGTAGCGGGCCAGCGTGTCGGGCTCGAACCCCAGATCGGTGAGCTGCAACATCGCCGTCGAGGTGTCGAGAATTCGCATGACCACCTTCTCCCCGTAGATGGTGGGGAGAGTGGACACCCGCAGGTCGATCTGACGGCTGCCGACCCGGAGGTTGATCCGTCCGTCCTGGGGCTTGCGGCGTTCTGCGATGTCGATGTCTGCCATGATC
>JBFGJL010000018.1:0-9331 GCA_041577235.1 Acidimicrobiia bacterium
CGAGCTCAGCCGCGAGTTGAAGCAGCGGGGGTGGTCCTACGTGGGCCCGACCACCGTTCACGCCTTCATGCAGGCGATGGGCCTGGTCAACGACCACCTGGTGGGATGTACCGCCCGCGAGGCCTGCGCCGATGCCCGCCGGGCGCTGCTGGCACGGCTGGACGGCTGACTCGCCCACCGACCTCACCGGTTCAATCCGCCTCCCCGTCGCCGCTGTCGGCCAGCCCGGTGAGGACGGCCGACAAGAGCTCCACACTGGCCAGGCCGGCGGCCGGAAGGCGCTGCAGCAGCTCTCTCCAGTTGGGATCGGCGGCGAAGACCATCCGGAAGAGGGGGAGTGCCTGCTGCAGCCGGTCGTTGGTGGCGAGGGAGAGAGCGTGCCAGAAGTGCACCTCCAGACTGTCGGGAAGCAGCTCGGCCGCCCGGGCGTACTGGCGGAGGCCACCCTCCCGGTCGTCCTGCTCCAGGGCCGTGTCACCGGCATCCATGTGGGCGTAGGCGAGATGAACGCCATACAGACGGCGCAGCTCCGCCACCGGGGAGGGATGGTCATCCACCCGCAGGTCGATCATCCGGTCGCCGCGGGCGGTTCCGGTCGGTTGGGCGGCCACCACCAGGAGAGCTGCCGACTGGCTGCCCCGCAGGTCCCCCCCGGCCGCCTCCCCGGCCTCGAGCGCCATTAACAGCCGGTCGGCCAGGGGGGCATCGGCAGCGGCGAGGAAACTCGCGGCCATGGCGGGGACCACCGAGCCGTCCACCATCATGTTGGCCTGGACGCTGAAGCCGTCGCCGACGTGGTGACCGGCCCAGCCGATGCACCGATTCCCGGTGTGGACCGCCGCCCGCCCTCGCCGGTCCACCAGCGCCAGCTGTCGGAGCTGGCGGGCGGCGTCCTCCGCCAGGAGCAGCCGCACCGCCTCCGGGGCAGGCGTTCCCGCTCGCAGCAGGTCGAGACCGTCCGGCCCGTAGTCGGCGCGGGCGAACGCTTGTGTGGCCACCGCTCCCACCCCCGCCTCCGCCCAGGTGACGATCGTGCCGGTGCCGAACCAGTGCGACTGCACCGCCACCCCCAGCTCCCCGGTGTCCGGCTGGCGGGCCACGATCGAGTAGGTGTGAACCGGCCGGGTCGATCCCTCCAGGCTCTTCATTGCGAAACGGCGATGTCGCGCCTCACTAGCAGGACCACGAGCAGGGCCACCCCCACCACGGCGACGACCACGCTCTTGCTCGCCGCCCCTCCCAGGCCGGGCCGAACGTTGCCGAGGAACTCGGCGGCACCGGGGGAGGTGTCGTGCAGCGCCACGTAGGCGGAGAAGGCGGTTCGGGACAGGGAGGCGGGCGAGAGGGCGGGGATGGCGGCCGCCAGGATCCGTTCCCAGATGAAGATGTAGGCGAGGCCGGCCAGGGTGGCGCGGCCGGTCAGATAGCCGAGCGGCACGAAGACACCGGAGTAGGCGACGGCGGCCACCACCAACGCCACCAGGGAGGGGAGGGCGGTGGGCCAGGTCTGGGCGATCAACCCGCCGGCCACCCACAGCGTGAGCCAACCCATGCCCCCCACCACCATCACCGCCGCCACCGTCGCCAGCACCACGACCAGCACCAACCCGGTTCGGGCGATCGGCTTCAGTACCAGGTAGGCGATGATGCCGGACCGGCGATCCTGTCCAAGGGCGGCCGCCGAGTAGACCAGCGCGATCACCGGCACCACTGCCGCCAGCGTCACCGGCCCGAACAAGTCGTCGTAGAGGGCTACCGCGTCGGGAGTCGCCATGTTCCGCCCCACCGTGGCCATGACCGCCGCCGGGAGCGCTCCCAACACAATCAGGCCCACCGCCCGTCTCCGGGCCAGCAGTCTTCGCAGCGTCAACCCGAACAGGGTCCGGTACACGCTCATCGCCGGCCCCGCACCAGGTAGCGGAACACGCTCTCCAACGACTCGTCCTCGGGTTCCACTCTGGTGAGCCTCGCCTCCAGGCGGCGGGAGAGGGCGGGCAGGGCGGCCCCCAACGCCTCCGGGTCGCTGGCCCGTACGTGCAGGACTCCGTCCTCGACGGAGACGCCACCCACGAAGTCCTCCTCCAGCAGGGCCGCGCCGAGGCGCCGGGCCCGATCGGTGTCGATCCGGATGAGCCGCGGCTGGTCGGACATGGCGGCCCGGATGGAGGTGACGTCTCCGGCGGCGGCGATCCGCCCGTCGACCATGGCGATCACCCTGCTGGCCATGCGCTCGACCTCGGCCAGCACATGCGACGACACGATCACGGTTCGCCCGGCGGCGGCCAGCCGCCTGAACAGACCGATCAGGCGGGATCGCTGCACCGGATCGGTGCCGTTGAGGGGTTCGTCGAGGAACAGGATCTCAGGCTCGTTCACCAAGGCCGCCGCCACCTTGGTTCGTTGCCGCATGCCCTTCGAGAAGGTGTGAAGCGGTCGGTGGGCCTCATCATCGAGCTCGACGATGTCCAGCGCACTCGCCGCCGCCCCGACCGGGTCGTCGACCCGGGCCAGCCGGGCCGACACCTCGACGAAACGGCGGGCGCTCAGCTGGCCCCACACGGCTTCGTCCTCGGGCACCAGCGCCATCCGCCGGTAGACGGCCGGACGTCGAATCGGATCCAGGCCCAAGACCCGCACCCGCCCGTCGGAGGGGCGCAGCAATCCGGTCATCACCCGTAGGAGCGTGGTCTTGCCAGCTCCATTGGGCCCGAGCAAGCCGGTGATGCCGGGCCCGAACGAGCAGCTCACCTCGGAAACCGCCACCTTCTGCCCGAACCACTTGGAGACGTCCGAGACGACCACGGTGGGATCGGGGGCGTGGAGGGCGTCGATCGTCACGCCAGTCTCCGGTACCGCCAGGCGACGGCAACCGCCGCCACCGCCACCAGCACCGTCGCCGCCGCCAGCGACACCCACGGCCGGAAGCCGACCTCGATGGGGGCATAACCGGCGGTGGTGATGTCGAAGATCCAGTCGCGCACCACCCGCGGATGGCTCTCGATGGCCAGCAACGACACCAGACGCGAGCCGGGGAACTCCACCTGAGTGGAGAGAGCCGTCGCCAGCGGCGACACCACCAGCATCACCCCCAGGTAGGCGCCGGCGGCGATCCCCACCCGACCGGCGAAGGCGGCGATGACGAAGGCCACGGCGGCGTGAACGGCGAAGTAGACGAAGGCGGCGGCCGGAACCTTCCAGAGGACGTCGAGGTTGGCGCCGAGATAGTCGAGGAAGCCGTCGCGGGACAGGCCGGCCAGCCCCAGATGGAGGGCGGTCTGGGGCACCAGATAGAAGCCGAGGACGAGGCTGCCGAGCGCCGCCAGCTTGGCCAGCAGGTAGTCCGACACCGACAGCGGCCGCGAGAAATACACCGACAGCACCCCTTGGGTCCGGTCCGGTACCAGCAGCTCGGGGCCGGCGGTCGCAACGAACAGCAACGCCACCACCGAGATCAGATCGAAGTACTCGCCGTAGCGGGGAAGGTCGTCGACCTCGAGGGGGGAGCGGGAAGCGACGAAGTGAACACCCAGCAGGATGGTGGCAGACAGACCCGCCACCACCACCAGCGACCAGGGAAACACCTTGCGGCGGGCCTTGCGGCGGAGTCCGAGGATGCGGCGGATCCCCTCGCGGACGACCGCGCCCACCGCTCCCCGCCGGCCCAGGCGCGGCCCGTCGTAGTCGCGGTATCCCCGGTCGAGGATCACCGCCCCGCTCACGTTCGCCTGCCTCCGGCCCCTTCCAGGAAGAGGTCTTCCAGGGTGCGGGCGGTCACCCCCAAGCGCCGAACCGGCGTACGGGTCTCGGCGAGGCCGTCGCGGACCAGGTCGAACACGTCCGCCAGCGCATGGTGGACGGTGAGGGTGGACCCGGCCAGCTCCACCGTCGCGCCCTGCCGTTGGAGCCAACCGACCAGCCCGGCCGGATCCCCCATCACCTCCACTGCCACGGCGTCGCCGGTGGCCCCGTCCCCGATCGGTCCGGACCGGATCAGGCGTCCGCCGTCAAGCATCACCACCGCCTGACAGGTCTGTTCGATGTCGGTGAGGATGTGGGACGAGAAGACCACGTCGATGCCCAGCTCGCCCAGGCGGACGATCAGGTCCAGCATCTGGTCTCGGCCCTCCGGATCGAGCCCGGCGGCTGGCTCGTCCAGCAGCACGAGGTCGGGGTCGTGGACGATCGCCTGTGCCAGTTTCACCCGCTGCCGCATCCCGGTGGAGAAGTCTCCCAGGTAGCGGAACCGCTCTTCGTGGAGACCGACCAGGAACAGGGTCTCGGAGGCCCGCTTGCGAGCCGCGTCCGCCGGGAGCCCGGCCAGCTCGGCGGCGAAACCCACGAAGTCGGCAGCGGTCTGCTCGAGGGGGAGGCAGGCGTTCTCGGGCATGTAACCCACCCGATGTCGGAGGAGCAGGGCCGCCTCCGGGACCGGCAGACCCAGCACCTGCACCTCCCCGCTGGTGGGGGTCAGCATGCCCAGCAGGATGCGGAGCAAGGTGGTCTTGCCTGCCCCGTTCGCCCCCACCAGGCCGGTCCGTCCCGGGAAGACATCGACCTCGAGCCCGTCCAGGGCCAGCACCGAGCCGTAGTTGTGGTCGAGCCGGCGGGTGGTGATGATCGGAGCGGGCATCCGGGCCACGCTAGCGGCGTCCGACCGGAGTCCGATGGGGACCAACCAGGCGAGCGACCTCTACCCCCGGCCGGCCCGCTCGGCAGAGCCCGACCGCAGGCCGCCCCCGTCCGGGCCACTAGCGGCGTTTGCCCGACTCCACCCCCAGCAGGCGCTCGCGCCGCACCGCGTTCACGCTAGTGGCCAGACCCAGCGCCGCCCCCAGCCAGGCAAGGGTGCCGACCACCAGGGCGGCGATCGTGGCGTCGTACACGAACCCGCCCGCCACCCCGTACGAGATCAGGATCACCGGCAACGAGACCAGTTGCGAGGCCTGCTGGGCGGCGGCGGCGCTCCGCACCCTCGCCGAGATCCGCAGGATGACGGTGAGGGCCACCGCCAGGAAGGGGGGCACCACCCAGAGGATGAGTACCCACCAGCCGGCGGTGGGGAAGAACCACCCCCCCAACAGGGGCCCGACCACCAGGTTGACCACCAGCGCGTAGAGGCCGAACCCGATGAAGGTGGCCGCGTACCCGGGAAGCAGGCTGGCCACCAGCTTCCCCAGGTAGATCTCCTGTTCACTGGCGGGGGAATGGGCGAGGAACTCACCGGTGCCCCGTTCCCGCTCACCGACGATGGCGTTGGCTCCCACCGCGCTGGAGATGGTGAGCGGCACCACCACCGCGATCGGGGCCAGCAGGAACACCGCCAGCGAATAGGCAGCCTGGGCCTGCGGGGTGGTGCCGGCGATGTTCGCTTGGACCCGTTCCGGCAGCGACCCGAGCACCCCGCCCAGCTGGACGACCAGCTCGTTGGCGGTGGTCCGGGTGACCGCGGTCAGCAAGATGAGCGGCAGCGCCACGAAGAACAGCCCGGCCAGGAACAGCAACGGCGCCCAGTAGTCGCGGCTCTTGGCCAGCTGCCGCAGATCGTTGGCGGCGATCGCCCGTACCCGGCGCAGGTTCACGGTTCCCTCCATCGCTGCATCTCGAAGTAGAGCCGATCGAGACTGGGGCGCTGGGGCTCCACCCGCCTGATCGCCACTCCCGCCTCCACCAATGCCTGTACCACCGCCGGGATCCGCTCCGGACCGTCGAGTACGGCCACCACTCCCGGCGCCTCTGCCCGAACTTCCCCCACCCCGGGCAGCTGCTGCAGCCGGGCGGCCAGGTCGGGGGCATCCGCCTCGAACCTGACCGGCAACCCCGACCAGTAGCGGGCCGCCAGCTCGTCCGGAGTCCCGGAGGCGAAGGCACGTCCGTGCCTGAGCAACACCACCTGGTCTGCCACCCCTTCGGCCTCCTGCAGCAGGTGCGTGCAGATCACGACGGTCCGGCCTAGGCGGGTGACGTCGGTCATCAAGGCCAGCACCGACCGGGACGACTCCGGGTCGAGCCCGGCGGTCGGCTCGTCGAGCAGCAACAGCTCGGGGTCGTGCAAGAGGGCGCGGGCCAGGGCCAGCCGGGTGCGCATCCCGGTCGAGTAGGCGGCCACCGTCTGGTCGAGGGCGGAGCGGATCCCGAACTGCTCGGCCACCGCCTCGATGGGGGCCCGCCCGTCCAGCTCGAACAGGTCGGCCGTGTACCGGAGGTTCTCGCGACCGGTCAGGCGGTCGTACATGGCCGGCTTGGGAGGTACGACCCCGCACCGGCGGCGGATCTCCTGGCCGGCCCCGGCGGGATCCGCCCCCAACACCCGGATGGTCCCGCCGTCGGCCGCCAGCGCCCCGGTGGCCAGCCGCACCGTCGTCGTCTTCCCGGCTCCATTGGGCCCCACCAGCACGGTGACGGTGCCGGGCTCGATGGCCAGGTCGAGGCCGGTGAGCGCATCGACCGTGTCGAAGGCGCGCCGTACCCCCCGGAACTCCATCGCCAGTTCGCCGCTGCGGCCCATCAGCAGGGACGGTACCAACCGCCGGGACCCAAGCGCGCCGGGCGTAGACTCGCCCCGGTCATGCCGCCCCTCTTCACCCGAACCTTCGTCCTGGCCGGCCTGTCGTCGCTTGCCCAAGGACTGTCGTTCACGCTGTTCCTGCACCTCCCCGCCTTCCTCCAGGAGCTGGGAGCCAACGAGGCCGAGATCGGTGTGATCTTCGGCATCACCGCCGCTGCCTCGATCCTGATCCGACCCCTAGTCGGCGGGGAGATGGACCGTCACGGTCGCCGCCGCTCGATTCTGGCCGGCAACGGCCTCAACGTCGCCTCGATCGCTCTCTACCTCACCGTCACCACCCTCGGACCCTGGATCTACGTGGTCCGGGTCCTGCACGGCCTCGGCGAGGCCCTGGTGTTCACCGCCCTCTTCACCCTGGCAGCCGATGTGGTGCCGGAAGGGCGCCGAACCGAGGGCCTGGCCCTGTTCGGAGTCTCGGGGATGCTGCCGATCGGGCTGGGCGGGGTGATCGGCGATTTCGTCTTGCAGCGAGCCGACTTCTCGGCGCTGTTCCAGGTGGCCCTGGCCTTCGCGGTCGTGGCGCTGGTGCTGGCCCTTCCGCTGCGGGATCCGGCCGAGCTCAGCGCCGCTCGGGAGCCCTCGTCTCGGTTCCGGGAGGCGTTGACCGATCGCCGGCTCCTCCCCATCTGGTGGATGACCACCGTGTTCTCGATCGCCCTGGCCGGATATTTCACGTTCATGAAGACCTTCGTGGCCGAGATCGGGGCCGGCAGCGTAGGTCTCTTCTTCGGTGCCTACGCCGCCACCGCCATCGCCCTTCGCCTCACCGTGGGTTGGCTGCCCGACCGGCTGGGACCCACCCGGGTGCTGTTTCCCGCTTTGGGATTCCTGGCGGTCGGGCTGGCCGTGCTGGCGGCGGCCGGGTCGGCCCCGGCCATCGGCCTGGCGGGGGTGCTGTGTGGCACCGGCCACGCCTTCGCCTTCCCCATCCTCTACGGCATCACCGTCACTCGGACACCGGCCGCCCGCCGCGGCTCTGCTCTCGCCATCTACACCGCCCTGTTCGACGTGGGCATCCTGGTGGGCGGGCCCCTCCTCGGACTACTGATCGAGGGCAGCGGCTACCGGACCATGTTCGCCGTGTCGGCCTTGTCGTTGATGGCGGGGGCGGTGGTCTTCGCGGGATGGGACCGGCGGGCGGGCCATCCCGCCCCGGTGGGGGCCGAAAGATGAACGGTCCCGAAACCGGGAACCGCCGGACCGGCCTTGCGGTTGACCGCAGTACCAACCACAGACCAACCAGAGGAGATGTGATGGAAGCCAAGCGAACCGACCTGCCCGGTACCGAGGAGGAGTGGAGAGCTCGCCTCACTCCCGAGCAGTTCTACGTCACCAGGATGGCGGGGACCGAGCGGCCCTTCACGGGAGAGTACTGGGACAGCAAGGAGCCGGGGGTGTACCACTGCGTCGCCTGTGACGCTCCCCTCTTCTCCTCCGACACCAAGTACGAGTCGGGTAGCGGCTGGCCGAGTTTCTACCAGCCGCTCGCCGGGGAGAGCATCGAGGAGCGCACCGATACCAGCCACGGGATGGTGCGAACCGAAGCTCTCTGCCGGGAGTGCGGCTCGCATCTGGGCCACGTCTTCGACGACGGTCCCCGGCCGACCGGATTGCGCTACTGCATGAACTCGGCGGCGCTGCGCTTGGAGCGCAGCTCCGACTGACCGGCCGTTCGCCCGGGCTGCTCAGGCGCGGGTGTCGAGCAGCTGCGCCTGGTTGATCCGGCCGAGCGGACCGTCCTGGTCGAACACCCTGGTGTCGGCCAGCCCGATGCCCGTGCGGTGCTGGTGGGCGGCCGACCGCATCCCGATCCACTCACCGATGGGCAGCCGGTGGGCGTAGAGGGTGATGTCGGGGTTGACGTACAGCCACCGGCGCGGATCCAGGGCCTGGGCGTTGCCGTTCGACATGTCCGCAACCGTGGCGAGACGGACGAACGGGCTCGGCTCCTCCCCTGCCACCACCGGCACCAGCAGCCGGAACCAGGAGAGCCCGGGGCCCAGAGTCAGGAAGGAGTCGGCGAAGCTGCGGATCTCGACCGCGTGGGAATGGAACCGGGGCAGGTCGGTCCCGGAGCCGAAGTAGTCGTTCCACTGAACGGGATGGGCCGAGCCCGGCCCCGGTGGCTGTTCCCACGGCTCCTCGTCGCGTTCGGGCAGGGTCAGGCGGTCGGCCAGCCGGATCTTGAGGGCCGAGGCGCGACCCACCTCCAGCTCCCCCGCATAGAGGTAGGCGTCGACCACCTGGATCCGGCGGCCGTCCCGGCGGACGGTGCTGTGGATGTGGAGCGGGGTGAGGGGGACGGGGCGGAACAGGTCGATGGTGAATCGAGCGACCTGCATCGGACCGGCGGTCTCGACCGCTTCCACCGCCCGGGCCAGCAGCCCGGACGGGGGGCTGCCGTGCTGGGCGTCGTCCGCCCAACCCCCCCGGGTGAGCTCAGAGGGGAGGAAGTGATCGCCGTCGAGGTCGAACAAGCCCTGGTCCATCCCGGGCAGGATGGTCCCCGGGGGCAGAACGGGCAAACGGTCGGGGGCCGCTGCGTCGGTGCATGTCCAGCCGCCAACCCCCGGCGTCGGCGACCTATCCGGGGCACGAGCTAACCCCGAGCGAAGAAGGCTACGAGAGCCTGGGCGATGGACTCGGCGATCCGGTCCTGGAAGGCCGGGTCGACCAGCAAGGCGGCCTCGATGGGATTGCGCATGTTCCCGGCCTCGAGGAAGACAGCAGGGACATCCGACAGGCTGAGCCCGCCGAGGTCATCGC
>JBFGJL010000019.1:0-9287 GCA_041577235.1 Acidimicrobiia bacterium
ACCCGGTGGCTGTCGGCCAGCGGCTCCAACGCCTTCGCCAGCGGCTCCACCATCATCACCATCCCCGCCCCTCCGCCGAAGGGGGCGTCGTCGACCTGGCGATGACGGCCGATCCCGTAGCGGCGGAGGTCGACCACCTCGACCTCGAGGTGTCCTTCGGCTCGTCCCCGGGCCACGACACTCACCGCCAGGGGAGACTCGAAGAAGGCCGGAAACAGGGAGATGATGCTGATCTTCACAAAACCTGAAGGTAGCCCGCTCCCGTGCCGAAGTACTGATTCGATGCAACGGCAGGGAACCGTCCCTGCGGTATGCTCGCTAGCAGGCAGGATTGGAGGCGCAGTGGCGGACACGCAGGCCACCGGCGGCGATCCGTGGGGGATCTCGCCGGAAGAACCGACAGAGCCCACCCCCGGCGGTCCCCCCAGCGGAACGGAGCGGGCCGACAGCCTCAGCACGTTGCAGGAACTGAACGGACGCCAGGCAGCCCCGGCGGCTGCGCCGCCGCCAGCACCTCCCACCCCTCCCCCAGCGCTGGAGGAGGAGTCGGAGGAGGACGAGCAGGAGCAGCAGCAGGAGGCGCTCGAACCTGAGGAGTCCGCCGTGGGGGAGAAGGAGACGGCGGAGACCCGCTCCGAGGACCGTCCGCCCGAGCCGGAGGCCGAGGTCCCGCCGGGCGCACCCGAGGCAGCCCCCGAGCCCGCCCCCGCCGAGGCGGAGGTCGAGCCGGAGAGCCCGGCGCCGGAGTCCCCGCCGGAACCCGCCGCGACGGAGGGCGAGCAGGAACCCACCGCGGCCGAGGCCGAGAGTGCTCCCACCGTCGAGTCGGAACTCCAAGCGGCGATGGCGGCCCTCGATGATCCCGAAGCGACCCCGCCGCCGGCCGGCGACACGCGACGCGGGCGCTTCTCTCCCATGTTTGCCGCCGCCGAGAGCATCTTCGGGGGCCGCGCCCCCTCGCCGGCCGAGTCCGAAGGAGAAGCCAAGGGCGACGAGGACCTGCCGCCCGAGCCGCCTTCCTGGGTGATCGGGGAGGAGGGGGAGGAGGAGGCTCCTGCCGAGCCCGACGCGACCGACGAGCCGCTGGAGGCGATCTTCGCCGACCTGAGCGATGGAGAGGCGGAAGATCAGGTCGAAACGGCCGAGCCGGAGGTGGACTTGGACCTCCAGGCAGGAACTGCGCCGGTGGTCTATGAGGAGCTGAGCCATCTCGACACCGAGGAGGAGCGCCCGCCCCCGCCGGACGATTCCTCCCCGCCCGAACCATGGTGGCAGGCAGCTTCCACCGGCGGGTTCGATCTCGGCGAAACCGTCGCCTCCTTGGACGAGGAAACGGCCGGAGCCGCCGAGGTGGGCACCAGTGAGGCCGACCTGGCGGCCGGCCTCGAAGAGGCGGACGAAGCCGCCGGGTGGTCGCTCGACGACGAACACCTCGAGGCGGAGGAGTCGGGCGACGAGGCAACCGAGATGGATGGATTCGACGCCGCCATCGCCTCGCTGGCCGAGGGCCCCGAGAGCGTTCCGGTCGAGCCCGAGGTTCCGGTTCCTGCCGCCACCCCCCCGGCAGCCGAGTCCCCAGCCTCGGACGAGGCTCGCCTCCAGGAAGCGACTCCGAGTCCGGAGGAGGCCGCCGAGCCCGACCACGCCCCGGGAGCAGATGAGACGCCCGCACTGGAAGCGGCGGCGGGACTCGAAGAAGCCCCGATTCACGACGTCGCCTCGGTCCCGACCGAGCCAACGCCCCCGGAGGCGCCGGCCGCCGAGGAGGCCGCGGACGTCGGTGAGACCCTGGCCCGAACGGAGGCACCGGGGTCGGCCGAGGACGTCTGGCCCTTCCACGAGCGCGACGAAGCCGAGATGGGCGAGCCGGCAGGCACAGGGACCCCGGTCGTGGCGGAGGAAGAGTTCGGTCCGCCGCACGAGCCGGAGCCGGCGGACACCGGACAGCCGCTTCTCGCCTCGGACCGGCCGGTGTCGCCTTGGACCGACGAGTCGGCGGTGGAGCCGGCCCCCGAACCGGAGCCGATCCCGACCCCGGCGGTCCGGATCGAAGGTGGTGGGGCGGAGTGGGGTGCTCGCTGGCGGGAGTCGGCGCAAGGATGGGTGGAGGAAACCGACGGTCGCAGCACCTGGCGGCCGATCGTCACGACCAGCCCGATCCTCTCGGAGTGGGAGGTCGACACCTATCTGGGCATCGTCACCGGTGACATCGGATTCACCCCAGAAGAGGGCATCGTCCTCGAGCAGCGGGTCGCAGCTGCTCGGGCCACCGCCACCCGGCGCATGGTCGACGACGCCCTGGCGCGAGGAGCCCACGCCGTGATCGCGGTGAACACTCGGCTCACCCAGCTCGGGGGTCAGGTCGTGATGTCGGCGTCGGGGACTGCGGTCACGCTCAAAGCCCGGGACTGATCCGACGCTCGACTGCCGACTGTCCCTCGGGGGCAATCGGGTCACGCGGTTCGCCGGGCAGGCCCAGCACTCGCTCACCGATGATGGTGCGCTGGATCTCGTCGCTCCCCCCGCCGATGCGGATCCCCTGCGTGCCGAGAAAGGCGACGAGCCACGCTCCCGCCGCCGGTGCCTCCGCTCCGGCCAGGAGAGACGGCGCCCCGGTTGCGTCCAGCGCCAGCCGGTAGATGTCACTGAGCAAGAGGGTGGCGGCGAGCTTGGTGAGAGAGCCCTCCGGGCCGGGAGGGCGTCCCGAGGCCAACGAGGTGAGCGTTCGCAGATGGTGGAGTCGTCCCACCCGGGACCGCACCACCAGTTCCAGCAGGCGGTCCCTCGTCACCGGATCGGGATCCGGCCCCAGCTCCATCGCCAGACGAGCGAGGATGGCATCGGTGGGAACGGCCACCCCCAGCCGCTCGTACATGAAGGTGGTGATCGCCACCTTCCACCCATCGCCCACTCGGCCCAAGCGATGCCGGTCGGGCACCGGGACGTCGTCGAGGAACACCTCGTTGAAGTTGCTGCCGCCGGTCATCTGGCGGAGTGGACGCACCGAGACACCAGGAGAGGCCAGCTCGACCAGGAAGGCAGTGAGACCTTGGTGCCTGGCCGCCTCCGGATCGTGCCGGGCGATGCAGAGTCCCCAGTCGGAACGATGGGCGAAGGTGGTCCAGGCCTTCTGGCCGGTGAGGCGCCACTCCTCCCCGTCGCGATGGGCCCGCGTGCCGAGCCCGGCCAGATCCGATCCTGCACCCGGTTCGGAGAACAGCTGACACCAGATCTCGTCGCCGCGCAGCAGCGAGGGGAGGAAACGAGATCGTTGCCCGTCGTCGCCGTGGTGGAGCAGAGCGGGACCGCACCACCGGAGCCCCACTGCCAGGGTGTCGTGGGGAACGTCCAAGCCGGCCTCTTCCTCGTCGAAGATCACCGCCTCCATCAGCGTGCCGCCCCGCCCCCCGTAGCGCTCCGGTCACGCCACCCCCGCCCATCCGGCGTCGAACTTCGTTCGCTGCCAGGCCACCGCACGCTCGAACTCGACCTGTTCACGTTCGGCGTCCCATTCGGCCACGATCGCCGACGGAGCAATGGGAGGTAGGGAATGGGGTGGGGCGTTGGCGGTGAGCCAGGTCCGCGCCTCGGCCCGGAAGGCCGCCTCGGCCGGAGAGTCGTAGGGCTCCATCACACCTTCTGAGTCAGATGAGCCGGCGATCTTGCGCCCAGCGGCTGAGCTCGTGCCGGTTGGACAGCTGCAGCTTCCGCAGCACCGATGACACGTGGCTCTCCACCGTCTTGACCGAGATGTAGAGCGACTCCCCCACCTCGCGGTAGGTGTAGCCTCGGGCGATCAGTCGCAGCACCTCCCGCTCACGAGCCGTCAGCTGGTCGAGCTCGGGGTCGACGTCGCGAACGGGAATGGACGAGAAGGCGTCCAACACGAAACCGGCCAGCTTGGAGGAGAAGTAGGCGTCTCCTCCGGCCACGCGTACGATCGCCTCGGTCAGCTCGGGAGGACTGATCGTCTTGGTGACATAGCCGCGGGCTCCGGCCCGGATGATGGCCACCACGTCTTCGGCGGCGTCGGATGCGGACAACGCCAGGAAGCGCACGTCGGGATGGCTGCGCTGCACCGCCTCCAGCACCGCCTGCCCCCCTCCTTCCGGCATGTGGACATCGAGCAGCACCACGTCGGGGAGACGCTCGCCGATCAGCTCGATCGCCGCTTCCACATCGGAGGCCTCCCCCACCACGGTGATCTCGTCCCCCAACTCGTGGCGCACACCAGAACGGAATAGGTCGTGATCGTCCACGACCAGCACCCGAATCGTCATTCCGTCATCACCAGCTCCACCTCCGTCCCGCCGCCGGGCCGGCTCACCACCGCCGCCCGACCGCCGTGACGCTCCATTCGCGCCTGGATAGAGTCGACGATACCCCTCCGATCCGACCCCACCCGGTCGGGCTCGAAGCCGACGCCCCGATCCCGCACGAACACGGACACCGCGGCGTCGTCGGCCTCCAGGTAGACCGACACCTGGTCCACCCCGGCATGCTTGGCGGCGTTGGTCATCGCTTCTCGGGCCGCCGCCACCAGGGCCGCCAGCCGCTCGTCGAGCGGCCGGTCGCCCACCGTGACGACATCCACCTTCACCCGGTAGCGGTCTTCGATCTCGGCGGCCCGCGAGTGGAGGGCCTGACCGAGCCAGCCGACTGCCCGCTCGTCGCCGAACAGCAGGGCGCGCAGCTCCCGTTCTTGGCGGCGGGCGAGGGAAGAGACCTCCGGGGGGTCACCCGCCCGACGCTGGATGAGGGCGAGCGTCTGGAGCACCGAGTCGTGCAGCCGGGCGGCCAGCTCGGCCCGCTCCTCCACCCGCGCCCGCCGGGCCCGCTCCTCCGACAGCTCCTGCTCCGCCCGCAGACGGAGCCGTTCCGACCGCCGCATGGCCCCGGCCGACCATCCCAGCAGGATGGCGGAGAAGAGGTAGATGATGACCTGCGACAGCCGCTCCGCCGGCGTCCGCCCGAACTCGGGGAAGGCGAAGCGGGTGGCGGCGGTCACGGCCAGCACCACCCCCGCCCCGATGCCGGCGCCAAAACCCCGTCCGTACACGGCCAGGGCCACGGTGGAGAGCGGATACCCGCCGTAGAACAGCTGGGTGGGGCTGCCGGCCGCACCGGGAGCGAGGAGGGTGGCGGCGGCCACGGCCGCGTCGACCACCAGGAAGAGCGGATGGCGCAGGGCGGCGGGGCGGACACTGGAGAAGCCCACGGTCACCACCGTCCACACCACCACCAGCAGCATGGTGGCGGCCACCACCGATCGACGGAGGGCCGGATCGGGCGACCCCAGGGCGACCGCCGACAACACCAGGAGCCACACCGCCGCCACCACCCTGTAGCCGACGGTGATCCGCCGCAAGGTCGTCTCGATTGGAGCGCCGGGTTGGTATCCGGCATCGAATCCCAGCACGGAGCCAGGCTACCGCCGGTGCCGATAGAGGTGGATGGGGGAGGCGTCGCCTTCGGACAAGGTCACGAAGTCCCTGCCGAGGAACGCCAATGCCTCCCCTTGGCCCTCCCCCGACACCGACAGCCGGCAGGGTTCCCCTTGCAGCGTCTCCGCCACCGACCGGCCGGCGGCTCGTTGCCACATCCACACGGCTCGGTAGCTCCGGAGTGCCACCAGCGACCCGTCGGCCGACAGGTCGCCGGCGGTCACTGGGGACCCCAAACCCAGGTCGAGCTCTCCGACTGTACTGGCGACGCGCTCACCGGGGACGAAGGGCCCGGTGGCGTAGACGGCGGCCCTCCCGGTCAGGGACTTGGTGACGATGTAGAGATCGTCACCGTCGGCCAGCAGAGCCTCGGCGTCGTGGGGACCGTCTGGGTACTCGACCACCATCCGATCCACCGGGGCCTCCCCGTCCCGAGCCGCCGGCAGAGCCAGACGGTAGATGTCGATCCGGCGGCGTGGGTCGCCCCGGTCGCCGATGTCGCCAACGTAGAGGTTGGTGGTGCCGTCGGCCGACAGGCCCACCGCCATGTCCTCCCAATCGTCCGCCTGGGCTGGACGAAGCCGGATCGTGGCCAGCAGGTCGCCGCCCAGGCCGAGGGCATAGATGCGGGGCCCGTCACCGGAGTCGTTGTGAACCCAGACCGTCTCCGGCTCGGCGCCTCCGGCCGCCCCCGAGATCTCGCTCAGCCGGGGGGAGGCGACCCGCCCGACCTCCTCGGCGGGTTGGTAGGCGGCGCACACCGACGCCACCCCGGTGGTGCCAGGACCCGAGGCGGTCGGAGATCCTCCCTCCGGTGGCGAACCGCCGGGCCCGGAACACGCCACCGCCCCGGCGGCGAGCAGCACGGCCGCCCGCCGAAGCGGCGGGCTCAGACCAGACGCTCGATGATCATCGCCATCCCCTGGCCCCCACCGACACACATGGTCTCCAGGCCGATGGTCCGGTCCAGGGTGCGCAGATCGTTGATCAGAGTGCCCATGATGCGGGCGCCGGTCATCCCGAACGGATGACCGAGGGCGATGGCTCCGCCATTTGGATTGAGCTGACCGTCGATGTCGATGCCCAACTCGTCGACCACCGCCAGTACCTGGGCGGCGAAGGCCTCGTTCAGCTCCACCACGTCGATGTCTCCGATGGCCATGCCGGTTCGGGCGAGGACGTCGCGCACGGCTTCGATCGGACCCACCCCCATGATCTCCGGCGCCACCCCGGTGACGGAGGAGGCCAGGATCCGGGCGAGCGGCTGCAGGCCCAGCGCCCGTGCTTTGTCCTCGTCCATCACCAGAACGGCAGCCGCGCCGTCGTTGAGAGGACAGGAGTTGCCGGCGGTGACCCGACCGTCGGGCAGAAAGGCGCCGGGCAGCTCGGCCAGCTTCTCCAAGGTGGTGTTGGGGCGGGGCCCGTCGTCCTGGCTGACCGTCACCCCCTCTCCCAGCGGATAGGGGCTGATCTCCCAATCGAAGAACCCGTTCTTCTGAGCCTCGACCGCCCGATCCTGGGAGCGCTTGGCGAACTCGTCCATCCGCTCCCGCCCGATGCCGTGCTGCTCGGCCACGTTCTCGGCGGTGAGGCCCATGGGGATGTACACATGGTTGATGAAGTCGTCGCGCTGCTCGTCGACGAACCGCGGGTTGAGGTCCTCCCCGTCGAGACCCTTGGTGTAGCAGCGACTGATCGACTCGACCCCGGCCGCCACGTAGGTGTCACCCTCCCCCAGCTTGATGGCGTGATAGGCCATGCGGATCGTTTGGAGCGAGGAGGCACAGAACCGGTTGACCGTCGTCCCCGGCACCGTGTCGGGCAGGCCGGCCAGCAGGCCGGCGATACGGCCGACGTTGTATCCCGCCTCGTGGTGGGTGAGCCCGCAGCCGACCATCACGTCCACCACGGACCCGTTGTCGACCTCGGGCACCTTCTCCATCAGCCGAGAGATGGCGAAGCCGGCCAGGTCATCGGGCCGTGCCTCGATCAGCGATCCCTTGAAGGCGCGCCCGATCGGGGTGCGGGTGGTGGCGACGATGACGGCTTCGGGCATCAGAGCTCCTCGGTGGGGGAGGCCAGGATACCCCCCGGGCTCAGCATGGCCGACCGGCGCTGCAGACGAGGGCATCATCGGGGTGGCCGAGGCCGCGATGGAGGGCTGCATCCATCCAGTCGGCCGTCGTGTACCCGATCGCCAGCGGCCAGGTCTTGTCCTCCTGGCGAGCCAGCACGGTGGGGAATCCGGTGACGCCCAGCGCCCGGGCTTCGGCGAAATCCCGCCAGGCTTCGGCTCGAGAGCGCTCGGACCGGAGCTCCTCCATGAAGCGATCCGGCTCCCCGCAGAATCCCTCGACGAGGTCCTCGTACAGATCCAGATCGGTGACGTCGCGGCCTTGGGCGTAGAACGCCTGCTGAATGCGGGTGAAGAACCCGAGGGTGCTCTCCGGGGCGAGGCGGCGCAGCGTGACCACCGCCCGTGCCGCCGGCTCGGTGTCGTACACCCAGTCGCGACGGGCCAGCATCGTCTCGTCGAACGGCTGGCCGGACCGGGCCCGCACCAACCGCCAGTGATGGGCCAGGAAGTCGGCCATGCGGTCGGTCATCGGCTCCGCCGCCGGACCCGGCCGCAGGCCACCAACCACCACCCGCCAGCCCAGCTCGTGGCCGGCCTGCAGACGCTCCAGCTCCGGAGCGATGCCCCAACACCAGGAGCACATCGGGTCACCGACGTAGATGATGTCCACGACTGGGCCAACGAGCCCCCCCACCGGGGCTATTCCAGCGGAAACGGCGGGAACGTCGTCGTTCAGCCGGAGCCGGTGGCCCGGGCCGGGGCAGCGATCTCCTCGTAGAGCGTGTTGCGCCGGACCGGGACCCGGCCGGCCGCGGTGATGACGCGCTCGAAGTCGTCGGTGGTGACCTCTTCCCCGTGCGAGGCACCCGCCGAGCGGGTGATGATCTCGTTCATCAGCGTCCCGCCCAGATCGTTGCAGCCGGCCTCCAAGAGCCGGGCGCCCCCGTCCAGCCCCAGCTTCACCCATGAGGCCTGGATGTTGGGGATGAGACCGTCGAAGGCGATGCGGGCAACGGCGTGGATCAGGACGACCTCGTCCCAGGTCGGACCGGGTCGGGCCAGTCCCCGCAGGAAGATCGGCGCCCCCATGTGAACGAAGGGAAGCGGTACGAACTCGGTGAAACCTCCGCTGCGTCGCTGGATCTGCCTGACGACCTCGAGGTGGTTGGCCCAGGAGGCGGGACCATCGATGTGGCCGAACATGATGGTGGCGGTCGCTCGCAGGCCCAACTCATGGGCCGTGAGCATGACCTCCGACCACTGGGCGGTCCGAATCTTGTCCGGACAGAGGTGAGAGCGCACATCGTCGTCCAAGATCTCGGCGGCGGTCCCGGGGAGGCTCCCCAGCCCCGCCTCCCGCAGGCGGAGCAGGAAGTCGCGCACCGTGACCCCGGAGGTCTCGGCCCCCTGCCACACCTCGAGGGGGGTGAAACCGTGGATGTGCATGTCGGGCAGGCGAGCCTTGATCCCCTCCACCACTCCTACGTAGAAATCGCCGGTGAACTGGGGATGGATCCCTCCCTGCAGACACACTTCGGTGGCGCCCCGCTGCCATGCCTCCTCGGCCCGGGCCACGATCTCGGGCACGTCCATCAGGTAGGGCTCGCCGCGCAGGTTGAGGCTACGAGGTCCCTTGGAGAAGGCGCAGAACCCGCAGCGGAAGTAGCACATGTTGGTGTAGTTGATGTTGCGGTTGACGACATAGGTCACCCGCTCGCCCACGGTGCGGGCACGGAGCCGGTCGGCCACCCACGCGATGGCGTCGA
>JBFGJL010000020.1:0-9282 GCA_041577235.1 Acidimicrobiia bacterium
CCGGCGCCATCAAGATGGACTGGCATGCCGATCTGAACGACCCCCTGATCCGCGACTACATCGACGAGCGGTCGTTTGCCTCCTTGCTGTCGGCCCGGGGCATCGCCCCCGGCCAGACGGTGGTCTTCTACGGTGACAACTTCAACTGGTGGGCGGCGTATGCCCTCTGGGTGTTCTCGCTGTTCGGCCACGACGACACCCGGCTCCTCGACGGTGGACGCCAGACGTGGATCGCGGAAGGGCGTCCCCTCACCACCGAAGTGAGCGCTCGCCCGGCTACCGACTATCCGGTTCCGGTGCGCAACGACGGTCCGATCCGGGCCTTTCGTGACGAGGTCCTGACCCACAGCCAGGCGGGCCGGCCGCTGGTGGACGTGCGCTCCCCCGAGGAGTTCTCGGGCGAGCGGCTCCACATGCCCGACTATCCCCAGGAGGGAGCGCTGCGCGGCGGTCACATCCCCGGAGCCAAGAACGTCCCCTGGAAGCGAGCGGCCAACGACGACGGGACCTTCAAAGCGCCCGACGACCTGCGGGCGATCTACGAAGACGAGGTCGGTCTGACGCCCGGCGACGAGGTGGTGGTGTACTGCCGAATCGGAGAGCGGTCCTCCCACACCTGGTTCGTGCTCACTCATCTGCTCGGGTATCCCGATGTCCGTAACTACGACGGTTCCTGGACCGAGTGGGGGAACGTGGTGAGGGCTCCGATCGAGCGTTGACCAGTCGAGCTGCTGGGCGATCTAGCATCGACCGCCATGGGTGAATACCTGCCCGAGCTGGTGTTGGTCGTCGCCCTGATCCTGGTGAACTCGATCCTGGCCGGGACCGAAGTGGCCTTGATCTCGCTGCGGGAAGGGCAACTCCATCGGCTCGAGCGCCAGGGGGGAGCAGCCGCCCGCACCGCCCGGCTGGCGCGGCGGCCGGGTCGCTTCCTCGCCACCGTCCAGGTGGGAATCACCCTGGCCGGCTTCCTGGCTTCGGCGGTGGCCGCGATCGGGTTGGCGGAGCCGCTGCAAGGAGTGCTCGGGTTCTTCGGATCTTGGGCCCGTCCGGTGGCGGTGGTGGCGGTGACGATGGTCCTCTCCTACGCCACCCTGGTGCTGGGGGAGCTGGCCCCGAAGCGGCTGGCCATGCAGCGGGCCGAGCGGTGGGCCCGCGTCATGTCGCTTCCGCTCGACTTCCTCGCCCTCATCACCCGGCCGGCGGTGTGGGTGTTGGAGCGATCCACCGATCTGGTGGTGAGGTTGCTGGGAGGTGACCCCGCCCGGCGAGGTGAGGAGATCACCGAGGAGGAAGTCCGGGACCTCATCGCCGGGCACCGCTTCTTCACTCCCGAGCAGCGCACGGTGGTGATGGGGGCGCTGGAGGTGGGGGAGCGGTCGCTGCGGGAGGTGGTGCGACCCCGTCGATCGGTCCAGGTGCTCGATGCGGGCTGGCCCTGCTCGGTGGGAGCGGAGGCGCTGCTGGCTTCCGGCCATACCCGAGCTCCGGTGGCCGACGACGCCGATCTCGACCAGGCGACCGGGGTGGTGCACCTGCGCGACCTGGTGGGCGATGTCGAGGGGAGGATCCGGGACCGCGCCCGCCCCGCCACCTACCTGCCCGAGACGGTGCGGGTGCTCGACGCCGTGCGGCGGTTGCAGGCCGATCGGCAGCAGATGGCGATCGTCATCAACGAGCACGGAGGGGCCGAGGGGATCGTCACCGTGGAGGATCTGGTGGAAGAGATCGTGGGCGAGATCTACGACGAGACCGACCGCGACGTGGTGGCGGCCCGGCCCCAGCCGGACGGGAGCTGGCTGGTGGTGGGAACCTTCCCGATCCACGATCTGATCGACCTGGGCATCGACGCCCCGACCGGGGAGTACACGACCGTGGCGGGCCTGGTTCTCGATCGGCTCGGTGCCATCCCCGAGCGGGCCGGAGTGGCCATCGAGCTGCCCGGCTGGCGGGTGGAGGTGGTGTCGGTGGAGGATCGGACCATTCGGGAGGTGCGGTTCCGGCCGGTGGTTTCGAGCCCCGACTCCGGCTAGCTAGCCGCCGCCCCGCCGGGCGGCCCCCACCCCGCGCAGGACTCCGACCAGGGCGAGGGGCAGCACCGCCAGCATCGCCACCCCCACCGCCCCGACCAGAAACGGCTCCGAGGGGCCAAGCAGGCTGCCGGTCACCGTTCCGGCGCCTCCCAACAACGCCACCACCCCGGCGGCGCTCGTCCACTTGGCGCCGGCCCGCTGGGCGGCCAGCCACGCTTCCTCCGATCCCATGGTGGTGGCCGTCCGTATCCCGGCCCATGAGTTGCGGCGAAGCCGGTCGCGAGCGCTGAGCCAGCCGATCCGCCAGATCGCAGCACCGCCCGCCAACAACACCCCGCCCGTCACCAATCCATCCCAGGGGATGGCCCCGTCGTTCACGGGCGGCGGAGGGCGTCGAGGCTGTGGGGGTTCTCGAGACTGGACAGATCTCCCGGCTCCTCTCCCCGAGCCAGCGCCTTCACCACCCGCCGCATGATCTTGGCCGACCTGGTTCGGGGCAGGTCCGGCACGAACTCGACCGCCCGAGGTCGGAACGCCTTCCCGAGCCGCTCCGCCACCCGCTGACCCACCCGTTCTGCCAGGTCGTCGCCGGCGTCGACCCCGGGGGCGGGGACGGCGAAGATGACGACCGCCTCTCCCTTGACGGCGTCGGGCAGGCCGATGGCCGCGGCCATCACGATCTCCGGCAGCGACACGGCCGCCGATTCGATCTCGGCGGGGCCGACCCGCTTACCTCCGATGTTGAGGGTGTCGTCACTGCGTCCATGGAGGTACCAGAAGCCGTCATCGTCGATCGACGCCCAGTCGCCGTGGACCCAGACCCCTTCCCACCGCGACCAGTAGGTGTCGAGATAGCGCTCGGGTTCCTTCCAGAAGCCGCGGGTCATGCCGGGCCAGGCGTCCCGAACCACCAGTTCCCCCACCGCCCCTCGCAGCGGCTGTCCGTCCTCACCCACCACATCGGCCGCCATCCCCAGCGCCGGCCCTCCCAGCGAGGTGGGCTTGAGGCCCTGAAGGAGGTTGACGGAGAGGATGCAGGCACCGATCTCGGTGCCGCCCGACAGGTTGACGATCGGGACCCGCTCCTCTCCGACCTGGCGGAACAGCCACCACCACGGGTCGGGGTTCCAGGTCTCGCCGGTGGATCCGAACACCTTCAGGGTCGACAGGTCGTGGCGCCGGGCCGGGTCGGCCCCGTGGGGCTGGAGCGCTCGGATCAGCGTCGGGGACACCCCCAGGGCGGTGATTCCGTGCTTCGCCACCAGCTCCCAGATGCGATCGGGGCCGGGATGGTCGGGGGCGCCGTCGAAGGCGACCACCGCTGCCCCGTTGGCCAGTCCCGCCACCACCATCCACGGTCCCATGATCCAGCCCATGTCGGTCACCCACATGAGCACGTCCCCCGGACCGAGGTCGGTCTGAAAGGCGCCTTCTTGGGCGAGCTTGACCGTCAGGCCGCCGTGGACGTGGACCGCTCCCTTGGGCCGTCCGGTCGTCCCCGACGTGTAGGCGATCATCACCGGAGCCTCGGCGTCGGTTTGCACCGCCGCCGCCGGTTCGACCGTCATCAGGTCATCCCACCGGTGATCCCGGTCCGACCAGGGGAAGTCGGCCCGTCCGGTGTAGGACACCACCACCACCGCTTCCACCCCGCCGGCCTGGGCGACGGCCTCGTCGGCCAGCTCCTTCATCGCCACCGGCCGACCCCTGCGGGTGAAGCCGTCGGCGCAGATCAAGACCTTCGGAACGGGATCGCGCAGCCGAGTGGCCACCGCCTCTGGTCCGTAGCCGGAGAAGATGGGGATGAACACCGCCCCGAGGCGGGCCACCGCCAGCAGAGCAGTGACGGCGTTGGCGGACATCGGCAGATAGACGGCGACTGCATCGCCCGGCTCCACCCCGAGGGCTCGCAGGCCGCCGGCCAAGCGGGCGACGTCTTCTCGCAACTCGGCGAAGCTCAGCACGAACGACGATCCGTCCTCTCGCTCGGCGATCACCGCCGCTGCCTCCGGGTGCTGGGCGGCCCAGCGATCGACGCAGACCTCCGAGAGGTTGATCTGCCCGTCGACGAACCAGGTGGTCCAGGGCTTGCCCCGGGCGGCGTCCCGCATCCGGGTGGGGGGTCGCTGGAAGGGGATCCCGAGAAAGTCGATCACCGCCTCCCAGAACCAGTCGGGGTCGGCGATCGACCGTTCTACCAGGTCGTCGTAGTGGGCGATACCGTGCAGGGCCATGAACCGGCCGGTGTTGGTGCGGGCGGCCCGGTCCCGGTCCGGCCGCCACACCAGGTGGTCGCCTGCCAACGTGAGTCCTCGCTCGGCGGCTTTCGAGGGTAGTCCAGGTGTCGGTGGCCCAGGGCACGGAGCCGGTAACGTCTGGGGGTCGAAGGAGCCGGAAGTGACCGACCAGCAGGAGATCCCTCCCGCCCGTCGCCGGTTCATGCCCGGGGAGGGGATGCCGCCGTGGATCCCTCGGGCACTCTTGGTCGGGGTGGCGACCGTGCTGGTGACTCTGGCGGGGTTGTGGGTGCTGAGCCGGCTGCGGGGACTCCTGTTCATGGTGTTCGTCGCCCTCTTCATCTCCTTCGCCCTGGAGCCGGCGGTTCAGGCGCTGGCCAAACGAGGGTGGCGCCGGGGCTTCGCCACCACCGTCGTGTTCCTGGTGGCGGGTGGGGCGATCCTGGTCTTCCTGGCGGCCATCGTGCCGCTGCTGGTCTCGCAGACGGCGGCCCTGGTCCAGGCGGCTCCTGGCTACCTCGATCGGATCGAGCGTTTCCTCGGAACCTCGCTCGATCTCAACCTGTCGGTGGAGCGGCTGCAGGCCGCCCTGTCCGCCGCCGGCCAGCAGGTCCTCAGCTTCAGCGCCGACATCGCCGGGCGGGTGGTGGGGATCGGGACGGCGGTGCTCGGTTTCGCCTTCCGGCTCCTCACCATCGCCATGTTCGCCTTCTACTTCGTCGCCGACGGACCCCGCTTCCGGCGCAGCCTGCTCTCGATGCTGCGGCCCGAGCGGCAGCGGGAGGTGTTGCGGATCTGGGAGATCGCGGTGGAGAAGACGGGAGGCTACGTGTACTCCCGGGTGCTGCTGGCAGCCGCCTCGAGCGTCTTCACCTGGGTGGCGCTGCGCCTGATCGGGGTGCCCTACGCCCTGGCACTGTCCCTGTGGGTGGGGGTGATGTCTCAGTTCGTGCCGGTGGTGGGGACCTACATCGCCGCAGTCCTCCCCACCCTGGTGGCGCTGTTCGTCAGCCCGGTCAAGGCTCTGTGGGTGGTGGCGTTGCTGGTCGGCTACCAGCAGGTGGAGAACTACCTGATCGCCCCCCGGGTGACGGCCCGCACCATGGCCATCCACCCGGCCATCGCCTTCGGGTCGGTGATCGCCGGCGTCGCCCTGGTCGGGGGGATCGGCGCCGTGCTCGCCCTCCCTACAGCCGCCACCATCCAGGCGGTGGTGTCGACCGCCATCGAACGGCACCAGGTGGTCGAGTCGCGCCACACCACCGTACCGGCCGCCCGGCCCGGCAGTCGGGTGAGGCGTGACCGATCCACCCGGGCCCAACCGGAGGACCCCGCTCCGACTGGTTCGTCGGGCTAGTCGATGTGAGCCGGGCGGGGCGGATGAAGGGCGGCCTGGTGATCTGTCCCGGTTGCGGGGTGGAGATGCCGCCTGGTCCGGACCGGTACGACGGCTACTTCAACACCAACGCCGAGTGCTGGTCGCTGTTCACCGAGGTGCAGGGGGTCCAGTACCAGCACCCATCGCTGAGGGGGATCCCTCGTCAGCTCACCGTCGACGGCTACGCCGTTCACCACGCCGGGGGACCCCATCCCGACAAGTCGGTCGACGTGCATCTGGTCGGCTTGCATCTGGTGCTGGAACAGGAGGCCCGTCCCGATCGGGTGCCGGCCCTGCTCAAGCGGCTGGTCGACTCGGTGGGGGCCTGGCCCCATTTCCCTCCACCGGAGCCGGTGCGAGCGATCACCATCCTGGACCTGGCCATGAGCGACCCGCCCCAAGAGCACGCCCGCACCGTGCGCCGTTGGGCCGAGGCGGTGTGGGTCTCGTGGGCGGCGTATCACCCCCGGGTGCGAGAGCTGGCCCGGGCCCACCTCTGAGACCATCCTGGCGATCAGCGCCTAGCCTGCCGTGCCATGACCGGACCGCTGGCAGGCATCAGGGTGATCGAGCTGGCCTCGATCGGGCCGGGTCCGTTCTGCGGCATGGTGCTGGCCGACCACGGCGCCGACGTGATCAGGGTGGACCGTCCCGGGGGGAGCGGACCGCTGGCCGGCCCGATGGGGCGGGGGCGCCGCTCGGTGGTGATCGACCTCAAGCGGGAGGAGGGCCAGGAGGTGCTGCTGCGGTTGGTGACAGGGGCCAACGTCATGATCGAAGGGTTCCGCCCCGGAGTCACCGAACGGCTCGGAGTCGGCCCGGCCCCATGCCTGGCGGTCAATCCCCGCCTGGTCTACGGCCGCATGACCGGGTGGGGGCAGGAGGGGCCGCTGGCTGTCCGAGCCGGGCACGACATCGACTACATCGCCCTGGCCGGCGTGCTGCACGGAATCGGCCGGGAGGGGGAGCGGCCGGTACCGCCCCTCAACCTGGTCGCCGACTACGGAGGTGGGGGAATGCTGCTGGCCTTCGGGGTGGTGGCGGCGCTGCTGGAGGTGGGCCGCACCGGACGAGGACAGGTGGTCGATGCCGCCATGGTGGAGGGGGCGGCGCTGCTGGCCGGCTCGCTCTACGAACTCAGGGCCGGCGGAGCCTGGTCGGACCGGCGGGGCACCAATCTGCTGGACGGGGGGGCGCCCTTCTACGACACGTATCTCACCGCCGACGGGGAAGCGGTGGCGGTGGGTGCGTTGGAGCCGCAGTTCTACGCCGCCCTGCTCGACGGCCTCGGCCTGTCCGGCGAGAGCCTCCCGGATCAGCTGGATCGGGAGAGATGGCCCGAGCTGCGTCGCCGGCTGGCGGAGACCTTTCGCACCCGGACCCGCGACGAATGGGCCGAGCACTTCGCCGGCACCGACGCCTGCGTCGCCCCGGTGTTGTCGATGGGCGAGGCTCCGTCCCATCACCACCTGCGAGCTCGAGAGGTCTTCACGGAGGTGGCCGGGGTCACCCAGGCCGGACCTGCTCCCCGCTTCTCCGGCCACCCCCGATCGGTCCCCACTCCGCCTCCCCGACCGGGCCAGCACACCGACGAGGTGATGGCCGAGGCGGGCTACGATCCCGACCAGCTCGACCATCTCTCCGGCATCGGTGTGATCGGACGCGCCTGAGGCGGCCTTTCGGCCCTGCTCCACCACCACGCTCAGCGGGTACCATCTGCCCAAACGAGCCGCCGTGGGCGGAGGAGGAACCTCATGAACGAGTACGCCAGCCCGGAGCTGGTCGCCGTCGACCCGACCGAGAACCTGACCTCGGCACTGTGGGCCAACGAGGCATCCGATCCGGACCGTCCGGCGCTGGCCTTCCGGCAGGGAGAGGCCTTCGTCGACGTCACCTCCGAAGAGATGGCCCAGCGGGTCCGCCGGATCGCCGCAGGTCTGATCGGGCTCGGAGTAGAGGCGGGCGACCGGGTGGCCATCTTCGCTCCCACCCAGATCGAGTTCACCCTGCTGGACTACGCCATCTGGACGGCTGCCGGCGCCACCGTCACGATCTACGAGACGTCCTCCGCCGAGCAAGTCGAATGGATCATCGGTGACTCCGGAGCCAAGGTGGCGGTATGCGCCACCGACGACCTCTACAAGGTCTTCCTGGAGAAGGCGGGAGAGTTGGGCACCTGTCCCCACGTCTTCTCGATCGAATCGGGTGGCCTCGACGAGCTGATCGCCGCCGGGGAGGGCATCACCGACGAGCAGGTCATGACCGTGGCCCGGGGAGTCACCCAGGACGACCTGGCCACGCTGGTCTACACCTCCGGCACCACCGGCCGGCCCAAGGGCTGTGAGATCACCCACGGCAACTTCGTCCACATCGTTCGCCAGGTGCTGGCCGCCATCCCCGACGTGCTTCGTCCCGGTGAGACCAACCTGATGTTCTTGCCGCTGGCCCACATCTTCGCCCGAGTGGTGGAGGTGGCTTGCGTCATCGCCGGGATGAGGATCGCCTTCTCGACCGGGATCCCGGCCTTGCAGGAGGAGCTGGCCCTGACCAAGCCGTGGTTCGTGTTCTCGGTTCCGCGAGTCTTCGAGAAGATCTACAACGGCGCTCGGCAGCGGGCGGTGGACGACGGCAAGGGCAGGATCTTCGACCTGGCGGCCAAGGCCGCCATCGACTACTCGCGAGAGCAGCAGGCCGGGTCGGTGTCGCTCAAGACCCGACTCCTCCATGGGCTGTTCGACCGGCTCGTCTACGGGAAGCTGCGGCACGTCTTCGGCGGGCACCTGCGGTACGCGGTCTCGGGCGGCGCCGCCCTGGGCGAGCGCCTCGGCCATTTCTTCAACGGGATCGGGGTGACGGTGCTAGAGGGCTACGGGCTGACCGAGACCACCGCCGTCGCCACCTTCAACCGGCCCGACCGGTTCTCGATCGGGACGGTGGGGCAGCCGGCTCCGGGGGTCACGGTTCGCATCGCCGACGATGGTGAGGTGCTGATCAAGGGACCCGGCATCTTCCGGGGCTACTGGCAGAACGAGGCCGCCACGGCCGAGGCGATCGACCCGGAGGGCTGGTTCCACTCGGGCGACGTGGGCGAGCTCGACGAGGCCGGATTCCTGCGCATCACCGGCCGGAAGAAGGAGCTGATCGTGACCGCCGGCGGCAAGAACGTGGCACCGGCGATCCTGGAAGATCGGCTCCGGGCTCACGCCCTGGTCAGCCAGTGCATGGTGGTGGGGGACTCCCAGCCCTTCATCGCCGCCCTCGTCACCATCGACGTCGAGGCGCTGGGCAAGTGGACCGAGGGCAACGAGAAGACGGGCGACCTGGCCGATCTGATCGACGACCAGGATCTGGTGGCAGCCATCCAGGCGGCGGTCGACGACGCCAATCAGGCCGTCTCCAAAGCCGAGGCCATCAAGGCGTTCCGGATCCTTCCGGTCGACTTCACCATCGAAGGCGGCGAGCTCACACCGACCCTGAAGGTGAAGCGGGCGGTGGTGGCCGCTCGCTTCTCCGACGCCATCGGCGGCATCTACCGCTAGAGCGGGTCCGGCCGATCTCAACTCGGAAGGGCGGGTGGAGTTCGGCTGCGGTCCAACCCGACCGACCGACCGGTCGGTCGGGTTGGGGACACAGC
>JBFGJL010000021.1:0-9260 GCA_041577235.1 Acidimicrobiia bacterium
CGAAGTCGACTTCGACCCCAACGACGTGCGGGTCGACGTCTACCGCTCGAGCGGGCCGGGCGGGCAATCGGTCAACACCACCGACTCGGCGGTGCGGCTCACCCACGAGCCGACCGGGCTGGTAGTCAGCTGCCAGGACGAGAAGTCGCAACTGCAGAACAAGGACAAGGCCTTCCGCATCCTCCGCGCCCGCCTCTATCAGCTGCAACTGGCCGCCCAGCAGTCCGAGCTGGCAGAGAGCCGGCGTGAGCAGGTGGGCAGCGGGGACCGGGCCGAGAAGATCAGGACCTACAACTTCAAGGAGAATCGGGTGACCGACCACCGGATCGGCCTCACCGTCAAGCAGCTGCCCGCCGTCCTCGAAGGGGAGCTCGACCAGTTCATCGACGCGTTGGTGGCCGAGGACGAGGCCCGCAAGCTGGCCGAGGGGGCGGGCTGAGCGCCGTCCGACCACCCACCCGTCCGGCTCCGGGCCGTGCCATGATGGCCGCATGATCGGCACCGATCGGCTTCCTGCCCACGAGCTGAATCGACTCACCGCCCTCGTCACCGGCCGGCCCCCACCGGCGGCCGGCACGACCCTGGATCCCGACCAGCAAACCCGGCTCGACCGGCTGGTGGCCCGGCGGCTGGCGGGCGAGCCCCTCCAGTACCTGGAGGGCACGGCCGCCTTCGGCCCGATCGAACTGGCGGTCGACCGGCGGGCGCTGATACCCCGCCCGGAGACCGAGCTGCTGTTTGAGCAGGCGGTGGCAGCGTTGGGCGAAGCCGGCCCGGGCACGGTGATCGTCGACCTCTGCACCGGCTCGGGGGCGCTCGCCCTCGCCCTCAAGCACCGGTTTCCGTCAGCTCGGGTCTACGGGACCGATCTGTCGGCCTCTGCCCTGGAGCTGGCCCGCGAGAACTCGGCTCGACTGGGGCTCGAGGTCACCTTCCTGCGCGGCGACCTGTTCGAGGCGTTGCCGGACGAGCTGGCCGAGCGCATCGACCTGCTGGTGGCCAATCCTCCCTACGTCGCCGCCCACGAGGTCGCCGACCTTCCCGACGACGTCCGCCTCCATGAGCCTCACCAGGCGCTGGTGGCGGGGGAGCGGGGCACCGAGGTGCTGGCCGGCATCGCCGAGGAGGCGCCCTGGTGGCTGGCGGTGGGAGGCTGGCTGTTCTGCGAGATCGGCGAGAAGCAGGGAGAGGTCGCCCGGCGGTTGTTCGGGGCCTGGCTGGACACGGACCTCCGGCCCGACCTGACCGGGCGGGACCGGATCCTGGTGGCTCGCAAAGGCGCTCGCTGTTGCGTGTGACATGGTGCAGGTGACCTCCGCCGAGGTGCAGGCGGCAGCCGCCGCCCTGGCCGCCGGCCGGATCGTGGGCATGCCCACCGACACTGTGTACGGGCTGGCGGTGGACCCCCGCCACCCGGGAGCGGGTGACGCCCTGTTTCGAGTCAAAGGCCGGGAGCGGGACAAGCCGATCGGTTTGCTGGCAGCCGAGGTCGAGCAGGCCCTCGAGCTGGTGGAGGTGTCCCCGGCCGGAGCAGAGCTGGCACGGCGCCACTGGCCGGGGGCGCTGACCGTGGTGGGGCGGAGCCGGATCCCCCTCCCGCCGGGGGTCGGCGACCCCGAGGGGGGGACGGTGGGGGTGCGGGTACCGGCCGCCGAGGCCACCCTCCGCCTCTTGGCCGTGACCGGGCCGCTGGCGGTGACCAGCGCCAACCGCAGCGGTCACCCCCCGGCGCTGGACCATCTCGAGGCTCGAGCAGTGTTCGGGAAGGTGGTCGCCCTGTACCTGCCCGGCCGGTGCCCGGGCGGATCCGCCTCCACCGTGATCGACGCCTCCAGCCCGGCCTTGCGGGTCCTCCGTCCCGGCCCCATCTCGGTCGACTGACCGCACCGCTCTCCTTCGCCGGGTCCCGGCCAGGTCGGGGAGGAGAGCAGCCGGGGGCGGCCGGCCGGCCGGCCCGGCTCGCTACCCTACGGCCGCCCACCGGTATGAAGGCGGAGACATGATCGAGACCCGACCCATCGAGCTGACCGATCCACAGGTCGCCGAGCTCATCAGCAACGACCTCCACCGCCAGAACCGGCACATCCACCTGATCGCCTCGGAGAACTTCGCCTCGACGGCCGTCATGCAGGCCTCCGGGTCCGTGTTCACCAACAAGTACGCCGAGGGCTACCCCGGCCGCCGCTACTACGAGGGGTGCCTCTACGTGGATCAGGTAGAGGACCTGGCCCGAGAGCGGGCCAGGTCGCTGTTCGGCGCCGAGTTCGCCAACGTCCAGGCCCATTCGGGCGCCCAGGCCAACATGGCGGTCTACTTCGCCTTGCTCCAACCCGGGGACAAGGTGCTGGGGATGCGCCTCGACCACGGTGGCCACCTCACCCACGGATCGCCGGTGAACTTCTCCGGCCGGTTCTACGACTTCGTCGCCTACGGGGTCGATCCGGAGTCCGAGCTGATCGACATGGACGAGGTGCGGCGGTTGGCGCTCGAGCATCGTCCCAGGATGGTTCTCGCCGGCTACTCGGCCTATTCCCGCTACCTCGACTACGAGGCGTTTCGCAGCATCGCCGACGAGGTGGGCGCCATCTTCCTGGTCGACGCCGCCCACTTCATCGGCCTGGTCGCCGGCGGGGCGTTCCCCAACCCGGTCCCTCACGCCGACATCGTCACCGCCACCACCCACAAGGCGCTGCGGGGACCGCGGGGCGGGATGGTGCTGGCCCGCGAGGAGTTCGGCCCCGCCATCGACAAGGCCGTGTTCCCCGACGCCCAGGGTGGGGCCCTCTTCAACCAGATCGCCGGCAAGGCCGTCTGCTTCCACGAGGCCGCCCAGCCCGAGTTCCGGCGGTATGCCGCCCAGATCGTGGCCAACGCCGCCGCCATGGCCTCGCGCCTCCAGGACGCAGGCATGCGGATCGTCAGCGGAGGCACCGACAACCACCTGTTCTTGATCGATCTCCGCTCGGTCGACGAGGACCTGACCGGCAAGGAAGCTGCCCGGATGCTCGACGCGATCGGCATCACCCTCAACTTCAACACCGTCCCCAACGACCCCCGTCCCCCCTTCCGGGCGTCGGGACTGCGGATCGGGACCCCGGCCATGACCACCCAGGGGCTGGGAGAGGCGGAGGCGGTGGAGGTGGCCGGGCTCATCGCCCGGGCGTTGCAGGAGCGCTCCGACGAGGTGGCGCTCAAAGAGGTGGAACGTCGGGTGCGGGAGCTGGCCGCCGCCTTTCCTCCCTACCCCGAAGACTTCCCGGGACACGTATGAGTTGCAGAGCAGCCCCCCCGATGGTACATTGTGAAAATAATCACAATCCCCTAGGACCCTTGACTGCGAGAGAGGCATGAAGAAGACGAGCGTCAACGAGCAGGTCACCTCGGCGGTGGGGGAGGGATGGGTGGTCGGTGGCTCGTTCATCGGCTCCATCTTGTCGGGCTTCTTGCTCGGCTATCTGGCGGACCGCTGGCTGGGGACCGACCCCTGGCTGGTGGTGATCGGGATCGTGGTCGGCTCCTACAGCGGCTTCATGCGGCTGTGGGCCTACGCCAAGTCACATGGAAACCCTCGTGAACGTTGAGTTGACCCTGGCCGCCAACACCGTGCGGCGGGCGCTGGCGGTGGGACCGGTCGTGATCGGGCTCTTCTGGGTGACTCGGGGAGCGGCCGGGGCGGTGGCGGCGATCGTGGCCCTGGCGATCGTGGTGGGCAACTTCCTGTTGGCGGGCGCCATCCTTTCGGTGGCGGCCCGGATCTCACTCGGGTTGTATCACGCCGCCGCGCTGTTCGGATTCTTCCTTCGGTTGGGCCTCATCACCCTCACCATGCTGGTGGTGGTCCGGCTGGTGCAGCTCGACCGTCTCGCTTTTGGAATCGCCGCGGTGGTCGCGTATATGGTGCTGCTGGCCTGGGAGACGGTGGCAGTGGCGAGAGGACGGGAAAGGGAGCTGGAGTGGATCGACTGATCTTGGCCGTCGAAGAGTGTGATCCCGCCGCCCAAGTGGTGTGCGCGCCCAGCAACGTCAACGAGCTCTTCGAGTTCCCCGCCATCTTCGCCGGCGTCAACCGCACGGTCGTGCTCATCTTCCTGGCGGCGCTGATCGCCATCGGCCTGATCTACTTCGCCTACCGCCGCCCCCGGCTGGTCCCCACCAAGTTCCAGGCGGCGATCGACAGTGTGGTCGGCTTCATCCGCGACGACGTGGCGGTGGGGATCATCGGGCCGGACGGGATGAAGTACGCCCCCTATCTGCTGTCGCTGTTCATGTTCATCCTGGTCGGCAACTTGTTCGAGATCACCCCCCTGGTCAACTTCCCGATCACCTCCCGCATCGCCGTGCCCGGGTTCCTGGCCCTCCTCACCTGGGTGATCTTCGTGGTGGTGGGGATCCGCAAGCAGGGCTTGGGCTACTTCGGCCACCTGCTGTGGCCACCGGGCGTCCCCACCGCCCTCAAGCCGCTGGTGGGTCTGATCGAGCTGGTCTCCACCCTGCTCGTCCGCCCCTTCAGCCTGGCCGTCCGGCTCTTCGCCAACCTGGTCGCCGGCCACGTGATGCTGAGCCTGCTGCTGGTGTCGGGAGTGGTCTTCATCGGGGCCGTGGGCGACATCGGCGCGCGCTCGGTGATCGGGGTCGCCTGGTTCGCGTTGGGAATCGCCATCTTCGTGTTCGAGATCATCGTGTCGGTGCTGCAGGCCTACATCTTCACCCTGCTGTCGGCCGTCTACATCCAGACTTCGGTGCATCCCGAGCACTGAGCAACCAAGGAGGAACGGGAATGGAAGCAGCCGTCAAGGCTTTCGCACTCATCGGATACGGCCTGGCCGCCATCGGCCCGGGCGTCGGCATCGGCATCATTGCCGGGAACGCCGTACAAGCCATGGCCCGTCAGCCCGAGGCCGCCGGCATGGTGCGTACCACCATGTTCCTCGGCATCGCCTTCACGGAGGCGCTTGCCCTGATCGGCTTCGTTCTCTTCTTCCTGGCCTGATCGCGATGTTGGACATACTGGGAACGGGGACCATTCTCCTCGCCGCCGAAGAAACGGAGGCCGGCGGCGCCGACCTGTTGCTTCCGGCCCTCCCGGAGCTGATCGGCGGGATCGTCGCCTTCGCCATCGTCTTCTTCTTCATGTGGAGATGGGCCTTTCCGGCGATCAACCGCAGTCTGGAAGGGCGCCAGCAGGCGATCAGCGGCCAGCTGCGGGAGGCGGAGGCGGCCAAGGCCGAGGCCCAGAGCCTGCTCGAGGACTACCGGCGGCAGCTGGCGGAGGCGCGCAGCGAAGGAAGCCGCATCGTCGAGGAGGCGCGGGACACCGCCGACGCCATGCGGCAAGACATCTTGGCCAAGGCGGCGGCGGAGGCCGAGTCGATGGTGGCCAAAGCCCGCGAAGAGGCGGCGGGCGAGCGGGCGCGGGCGCTGGCCGAGGCCCGGCATGAGGTCGCCAACCTGTCGATCGATCTGGCCGAGAAGGTGGTGGGAGGCTCTCTCGATCGGGACACCCAGCTAGGCCTGGTCGAGCAGTACTTGAGCGAACTGGAGAGGATGTAGCCACGGATGAGTGACGACCGTACCGGGCGATACGCCGCCGCACTCTTCCAGGTGGCCCAGGCCGAAGGGGAGCTCTCGCGGGTGGAAGACGAGCTCTACCAGGTGGCCCGGGCCCTGGAATCCTCCCGCGAGCTGAGTGACGCCCTGGGCGATCCCCGGGTTCCATCCGACCGCAAGCAGGCGATCGTGGACGACCTCCTGGGCCGACGGGCCTCCTCCTTGACCGTCGCCCTGGTCGGGTTCCTGATCGGGTTGGGTCGGGCGGGGGACCTGCCGGAGATCGCCGACGAGCTGGTGAAGCAGGCGGCGGCGTCGCGCGAGCGGGCGGTGGCGGAGGTCCGGACCGCGGTTCCGCTCGACGAAGACACCCTCGAACGCCTGGCCACCGTGCTCGGCCGGGCCACCGGCAAGCAGCTGGAGGTTCGCACGGTGGTCGACCCCGGCCTGCTGGGCGGGGTGGTGGCCAGAGTCGGTGACACCGTGATCGACGGCTCGGTGCGACGCCGGCTTGAGAACCTTCGAGACACGTTGCAGAGCCGGTAAGGAGAGTCGATGGCAGACCTGACGATCAAGGCCGAGGACATCACCACCTCACTTCGCAAGCATCTGGAGGGGTGGAAACCCACCCTCCGCCAGGAGACCGTGGGCTACGTCGCCGCGGTCGCCGACGGGGTGGCGAGGGTGAAAGGACTCCCCACCGCCATGGCCAGCGAGCTCCTCGAGTTCCCCGGCAACCTGCTGGGGGTGGCCCTGAACCTGGACGAGGAATCGATCGGGGTGGTCATGATGGGCGGTTCCAGCCACATCGAGGAGGGGACGCCGGTGCGGGCCACCGGCCGGGTGTTGGAGATCGTGGTGGGCGACGAGCTGCTGGGACGGGTGGTCGACCCGCTGGGCAACCCGATCGACGGCAAAGGTCCGATCGACGCCACCCAGTCCCGACGTCTCGAGGTGCAGGCACCCACGGTGGTACAGCGCAAACCGGTGCACCAGCCCCTCCAGACTGGCATCAAGGCCATCGACGCCATGACCCCGATCGGGCGGGGACAGCGTGAGCTGATCATCGGCGACCGCCAGACCGGCAAGACGGCGGTGGCGGTCGACGCCATCATCAACCAGCGGGGCCAGGGCGTGAAGTGCATCTACGTCGCCATCGGACAGAAAGCGTCCACCGTGGCCGAAGTCGTCGACGCCCTCGACCAGGCCGGGGCGATGGAGTACACGGTGGTGGTGAGCGCATCGGCTGCCGCTCCCGCGGCCCTCCAGATGTACGCTCCCTACGCCGGCTCGGCTATCGGTCAGCACTGGATGTATCAGGGCGAGCACGCCCTCATCGTCTTCGACGACCTCTCCAAGCAGGCGGTCGCCTACCGGGAGATCGCCCTGTTGCTGCGCCGCCCGCCCGGCCGTGAGGCCTACCCGGGGGACGTCTTCTACCTGCACAGCCGGCTGCTGGAGCGCTGCGCCAAGCTCTCCGACGAGCTGGGGGGCGGCTCGATGACCGGGCTGCCCATCGTCGAGACCAAGGCGGGCGACGTGTCCGCCTACATCCCCACCAACGTCATCTCCATCACCGACGGCCAGATCTTCCTCGAGACCGACCTGGTCTACTCGGGGGTCAGGCCGGCCATCAACGCCGGCATCTCCGTCTCCCGGGTGGGTGGTGCCGCCCAGATCAAGGCCATGAAGAAGGTGGCCGGACCGCTGCGGATCAACCTGGCCCAGTTCCGGGAGCTGGAGGCCTTCGCCGAGTTCGGGTCCGAGCTCGACGCCGCCTCCCAGGCCCAGCTGGAACGGGGCCGGCGGGTGGTGGAGGTGCTGAAACAGCGCCAGTTCGCCCCCGTCCCGGTGGAGGAACAGGTCCTGGCGATCTACGCCGTCACCAACGGCTTCATGGACAAGGTGCCGGTGGCCGAGACCCGCCGGTTCGAGCACGAGCTTCGCCAGTACTTCCGCACCCGCCACGCCGATCTGCTGGACCACATCGCCCGCACCGGCGAGCTTCCCGACGAGGAGGCGCTGAAGGCGGGGATCAGCGACTTCTCGGACCTGTTCGAGGCGGAGGAGTAGGTCCGACGTGGCCAGCGCCGAGCTCCGGCTGATCCGGCGACGCATCCGCAGCGTGCAGTCGACCATGAAGATCACGCGGGCCATGGAGCTGATCGCCGCCTCCCGGATCGTGCGAGCCCAGGAGCGGGTGCGCCGCTCGATCCCCTACATCGTCAAGCTCACCGAGGTGATCCGAAACGTGGGCAAGGCGGCCAGCGGGGCAGGGCACATGCTGCTGGAGAAACGGGAGGTGGGCACGGCCGGGATCCTGGTCATCACCTCCGACCGGGGCCTGGCCGGCGCCTACAACTCCAACGTGATCCGGATGGCCGAGGCCCGCATCCTGGAATGGCGCCGGGGCGGGATGGATGTCCGCATCTATGCGGTGGGCAAGAAGGCTCAGAACTACTTCCGCTTCCGCAACTACCGGCTGCAGCGCTCCTTTCTGGGGGTCACCGACCGCCCCGGCTACGGCGACGCCCGGGCCGTGGCGGCGGTGCTGATGGACGAGTACGCCTCCGGTGCGGTCGATGCGGTGGAAGCCTTCTTCACCCGCTACGAGTCGGCTCTCACCCAACGGGCCACCATCTTCGAGCTGCTCCCGATCGAGCCCCCGGCCGAGACGGACGCCGTCGAGGGGCCGGCGGTGACCTACGAGTACGAGCCGAGCCCGGCCGAGATCCTCGACCGGATCCTCCCCAGGTACGTCGAGGCAGGCGTGTTCGGGATGCTGTTGGAGTCGTCCGCTTCCGAGCACGCTGCCCGGCAGCGAGCCATGAAGGCCGCCACCGAGAACGCAGGCGAGCTGATCAAGGTGCTCACCCGGGTGGCCAACCAGGCCCGGCAGGCGGAGATCACCACCGAGATCTCCGAGATCGTGGGTGGGGCGGAGGCATTGAGCGCGGCAAGCGAGAGTTCGTGACAGAAGGAGCGAGAGCAGTGGCAGAGGCGAAGAGCATCGGGCGGATCGTGAAGGTGACCGGTCCGGTGGTAGACGCAGAGTTCCCACCCGACAGTCTCCCCGAGATCCTGCACGCCTTGGAGATCGACCTCGCCATCGACGGGGTGGAGCAGACCATCGTGGCCGAGACCGCCCAGCATCTGGGCGGCAACAAGGTGCGGGCGGTGGCGATGAAGAGCACCGACGGCCTGGTCCGGGGCACCGAGGTGCGCAACACCGGCGGGCCCATCACCGTCCCGGTCGGTCCGGAGACGCTGGGCCACATCTTCAACGTGTGGGGGGAGCCGCTCGACGTGCCGGCCGACTCGGTGGAGTTCGACGAGCGTTGGCCGATCCACCGCACCCCTCCCGCCTTCGAGGACGTGGAGCCGCAGAAAGAGCTGTTCGAGACCGGCATCAAGGTGATCGACCTGCTGGAGCCCTACGTCCGGGGAGGGAAGATCGGGATGTTCGGCGGGGCCGGCACCGGCAAGACGGTGATCATTCAGGAGATGATCAACCGGGTCGCCACCCAGCACGGCGGGGTCTCGGTCTTCGCCGGGGTGGGGGAGCGGACCCGGGAGGGGAACGACCTCTTCTTGGAGATGACCGAGTCGGGCGTCATCGAGAAGGCGGCGCTCGTGTTCGGGCAGATGGACGAACCCCCCGGAGTGCGGCTGCGGGTGGGTCTGGCGGCGCTGTCGATGGCCGAGTACTTCCG
>JBFGJL010000022.1:0-9240 GCA_041577235.1 Acidimicrobiia bacterium
ACCTCTTCACCTGGCTCGGATACCTGTGATCCGTCCGCTGGTCGTGCTGGGCGCGACCGGCTCCATCGGTCGCCAGACCATGGAGGTGGCTGCACGACTGGGCATCCCGATCGTCGCTCTCGCTGCCCGGCGTGGTTCCGACCAGCTGGCGGTGGTCGCCCGCAGCTGGCCGGACGCGGAGGTGGTGGTGACCTCTCCCACTTCCTCCGAGCGGCAGCAGTTCCAGGAAGAGTTCGGCGACCGTGTCCGCATCGGGCCGGAGGCGATGGACGAGGTCGCCGGCAAGCCGGGGCAGGTGGTGGTGAACGGCGTGGTCGGAGCGGCCGGTCTCTCGGCCTCGGTGGCGGCCCTCCGGGCCGGCAACCGGCTGGCGCTGGCCAACAAGGAGAGCCTGGTAGCCGGCGGGCCGGTGGTCAAGGCGACCTGGATGGCCGGGGGAGGCGAGCTGATCCCGGTCGATTCCGAACACTCGGCCCTCCATCAATGCCTGATCGGGGAGGACCCGAAGGCGGTGTCGCGGCTCATCCTGACCGCTTCGGGCGGACCTTTCCGGGGCAGGAGTCCGGAGGAGCTCGCCACCGTCACGCCGGCCGAGGCGCTCCGGCACCCCAACTGGGATATGGGCCCGCGCATCACCGTCGACTCGGCCACCCTCTTCAACAAGGGGTTGGAGGTCATCGAGGCCCACTTCCTCTTCGACCTTCCCTACGACGTCATCGAGGTGGTGATCCACCCCCAGAGCGTGATCCATTCTCTCGTCGAGTTCCGCGACGGCTCCGTCAAGGCGCAGCTGGGTGATCCGGACATGCGCCTGCCCATCCAATACGCCATCACCGCTCCCGAGCGTCTCCCCGGCCCGGCTCCCCCGTTCCGGTTGGGCGAGCGCACGTTGAACTTCGAGCCAGCGGATCGAGCCGCCTTTCCGGCGCTCGACCTGGCCTATGCGGCCGGGAGGTCGGGAGGCTCGGCCCCGGCCGTGCTCAACGCCGCCGATGAGATCGCCGTCCAGGCGTTCCTGGAGGGCCGGCTCGGGTTCACCGGCATCCCCGCCGTGGTGGAGCGGGCACTGGAGCAGGTGGAGTGGCGAGAGCTGACCACCGTGGAGGACGTGATGGCGGTCGACCGAGAGGCCCGGTCGGTGGCCAGAGCGGCTATTGGGGGGTCGTGTTAAGGGCCGACCGGTGGCATACTCTGCAGCAGTCACCGAGAGGGACGACCGATGCTGGGTGGTTTGGCGGCGTTCGCCGCCATCGTTGTGTTTGTGATGGCTCACGAAGCGGGCCATTTCTTCGCGGCCAAGCTGACCGGCATGAAGGCGACCGAGTTCTTCTTCGGATTCGGGCCCCGGCTCTGGTCGGTCAAACGGGGTGAGACCGAGTACGGCATCAAGGCCATCCCCTTCGGCGGCTACGTCCGCATCGCCGGCATGAACGCCCTCGAGGAGGTGAATCCGGCCGACTTCGGGCGCACCTATCGGGAGAAGAAGTTCTGGCAGAAGTCGGTGGTGGTCATGTCGGGCGTCGCCATGAACTTCGTCATCGCCTACATCATGTTCTTCGGTCTGCTCGTGTACGAGGGCATCCAGGTTCCCTCCACCGAGATCTCTCTCGTCCTGGAGGAACTGGACGACGGGTCCCCCGCTCCGTCGGCGGTGGCCGGCCTACAACCGGGGGACGTGATCGTCGAGCTGGCCGGCACCCCGGTGGCCGAATGGGAAGATGCGGCTCAGGCCATCGCCGCCCATCCGGATCAGCCGGTGACGATCGTCGTGGATCGGGACGGGACCCGTGTGAGCCTCGAGACCACCCTCGCCACCCGTGCCGATCCCGAGACCGGTACCGAGATCGGCTACCTGGGGGTGTCCCCGCTCACGGTCACTCGCGAGGTGGGCGTGCTCACCGGACTGGGTCTGGCCGGTCGGGCGGTGGGGGACAGCATGCAGCTGACCTTCGAGTTCCTCGGACGGATCGTCCAACCCTCGTCTCTCGCCCGGCTCGGGGCGGCCCTTATCGGCAACACCGATGCGGTGCCCGACGAGATCCGGCCGGTCAGCCCGATCGGACTGGTCCAGATCGGAAGCCAGGCGGAACGAATCGGCGTGACCAACTTCCTGTGGCTGCTGGCCTCGATCAACATCATCCTCGGTCTGCTCAACGGTCTCCCCCTCTATCCGCTCGACGGCGGGCATTTCGCCGTCGCCCTCTACGAACGGGTCTCCGGGCGCGAAGTCGACATCCGCAAGCTGCTCCCGGTGGCGGCGGCGGTGATCGCCCTGGTGGTCTTCCTGGGGTTGGTGGGGATCGTGCTCGACATCTTCGACCCGCTTCAGATTCCAGGCTGACGCGGCGTACCATGCCAGGGCCATGACCGCGGCGCGGGAGCACACCAGACAGGTTCGGGTCGGATCGGTGCCGGTCGGCGGGGGCGCCCCGGTCTCGGTCCAATCGATGACCACGACCAAGACCGCCGACGTCGACGGCACCCTCGCCCAGGTGTACGCCCTCAAAGGGGCGGGCGCCGACCTGGTCCGGATCACCTGCAACGACGTTGCCGCCGCCCAGGGGCTGGCCGAGATCGTGCCGCGTTCACCGGTGCCGATCATCGCCGACATCCACTTCCAGTACCGGTTGGCACTGGCCGCGCTCGAGGCCGGGGTGCAGGGATTGCGTCTCAACCCCGGCAACATTCGCAACGAGCAGCACATCAAGACGGTGGCCAAGGCGGCGGGGGAGCGAGAGGTCCCGATCCGGGTGGGGGTCAACGCCGGGTCGCTCGACAAGGACCTGCTGGGGCGCTACGGCTCGCCCGTCCCGGAGGCGCTGGTCGAATCGGCCCTGACCGAGATCCGCTATCTGGAGGAGGTCGGGTTCTTCGACATCAAGGTGTCGGTCAAGCATTCCCACGTCCCCTCGATGGTCGAGGCCTATCGCCTGCTCTCCCAGCAGATCGACTACCCCCTCCACCTCGGCGTCACGGAAGCGGGTCCTCCTCCCGGGGGGCTCATCAAATCGGTGGCGGGCATCGCCACCCTACTGTTGGAGGGCATCGGCGACACGATTCGGTTCTCCCTCACCGCCGACCCGGTGGAGGAAGCCAAAGCGGGCCGCCAGCTGCTCGAGTACCTGGGACTGCGGGAGCGAGCCGGGCTCGACCTCATCGCTTGCCCCTCCTGCGGGCGGGCCGAGGTGGACGTGATCGAGGTGGCACAACGGGCCCAGGTCGAGCTGGAGCAGGCCGGACTGCCCATTCAGGTGGCGGTGATGGGATGCGTGGTCAACGGCCCCGGCGAGGCGCGGGAGGCCGACATCGGCATCGCCGCCGGAAGGGGGAAGGGTCACCTGTTCATCAAGGGCCAGGTGGTGCGGGTGGTACCCGAGGACGAGATGGTGGGGGCGTTGCTGGAGGAGGCCCAGAAGCTGGTGGAGGAGGGAGTGGAGGCGCGCCTGGCCGCGGCCGACGAGGTGGCGGAACAGCTGGCGGCCGACACTGCCCGCGAGCTGCTCGAGGAGCAGGGGGACGCCAACCAGACGGCCGCTCGCCGGGCTCGGGTGGCGGAGGTGGCGGGCCGCGAGTGACGGCCGACCTGCCCGGATATGGATGCGACAGGGGCCCGGCCAGCGTTTAGCGTTCAGGTCGACTCCGACGCTTGAGAACGACGATGCGCTGGTCTCACGCCTTCATCCCGACTCTGCGCGAGGACCCGGCCGATGCCGAGGCCGTCTCGCACCGGCTGCTGGTGAGAGCCGGATACATCCGGCAGCTGGCGGCCGGCTCATACTCGATGCTGCCCCTCGGCCAGCGGGTGCGCCGCAAGATCGCCGAGATCGTCCGCCAGGAGATGGACGCCATCGGTGGCCAGCAGTTTCATCTGCCGGCCCTCCACCCCGGGGAGATCTGGAAACGGTCCGGACGGTGGGACGTCATGGGCGAAGAGCTCTTCCGCTTCGAAGACCGCCGGGGCGTCGACCATTGCCTGGGCATGACCCACGAGGAGGTCTTCGCCCTGCTGGCCACCGAGCTGCCGTCGTACCGTGACCTGCCGCAGATCTGGTATCAGATCCAGACCAAGTTCCGCGACGAGCCTCGCCCCAAGTCGGGGGTGCTGCGGACCCGGGAGTTCACCATGAAGGACTCGTACACGCTCGACCTGGACTGGGAGGGGCTCGACGCCGGCTTCGAGAAACACCGCCGCGCCTACGAGATCATCTTCCGGCGGTGCGGCCTCGACGCGATCGACGTCGAGGCATCGTCCGGAGCCATGGGGGGCAGCGAGTCGGTGGAGTTCATGGTCAGGAGCCCCTCCGGGGAAGACTGGGTGGTCAGCTGTGCCGCCTGCGGATATCGGGCCAATCTGGAACGGGCGGCGGCCCGGCTCGAACCGGTGCCGGATCCGGAGGGTTCGCCGGATCCGGAGGAGTTCCCCACCCCGGGCATCCGCACGATTGCCGCCCTGGCCGCCGCCCATCCCGAGGAGGCCGAGCCTCGGCGCCAGATCAAGACGCTGGTCTACCTGGTCGACGAACAGCCCACCCTGGTGCTGCTTCGGGGCGACCACGAACTGCTCGAACAGAAGCTGGTCGACGCCACCGGTGCCACCCAGCTGCGGCCGGCGACGGCGGAGGAGATCCGGCAGCTGTTGGGGGCGGATCCGGGCAGCTTGGGAGCGGTGGGGGTGACAGGGCTGCCGGTGCTCGCCGACCGCGCGCTGCAGGGCCGTCGCGGGCTGGTCACCGGCGCCAACCGTGACGACTACCACCTCCGCCACGTCGACGTGGGCCGCGACCTGGCGGTCGAGACCTGGACCGATCTGCGAACCGTCGCCGCCGGTGAGGCGTGCGCGGTCTGCGGTGAGCCGCTGGAGCGCTGGCGGGGGATCGAGGTCGGTCACATCTTCAAGCTCGGCACCCGCTACTCCGAGGTCATGGGAGCCCTCGTCCAAGACGACGACGGCCGCTCCCACCCGATCGTGATGGGGTCGTACGGCATCGGCATCGAGCGGACCATGGCGGCGGTGGTGGAGTCCTTCCATGACGAGCGAGGCATCGTCTGGCCGATGGGGGTGGCGCCGTTCTCGGTGGTGGTGACCGTCCTGCGGGCGGACGAGTCCGGCCCCCTCGAGGCGGCCGAGCAGCTGTACGGCGACCTCCTGACCGCCGGGGTGGAAGCCCTGCTCGACGACCGGCCGGAGCGGCCGGGGGTCAAGTTCGCCGATGCCGAGCTGATCGGGATCCCGCTGCGGGTGACGGTCGGTCCCAAGGGGCTGGAACGGGGCAGAGTCGAGCTCACCGCGAGGCGAGACCTCACCTCCGAGGAGGTCCCTCTCGATCAGGCCACCAAGGTGGTGGCCGAGTTGGTGGCGGCGGAGCTGACGGCGGCTCGACCCGAATAGCGAACGCCCTGCCCGAGCCCGGTCCGTGCTCTGATCAGCCGGTGATCCGGTGCGCCCCGGCGTACAGGTTGAAACCGTTGGGCCGGAGGAACCCCACCACCGTCAGTCCCAGCTCTTCGGCCAGCTGCACGGCCAAGGACGATGCCGCCGAAACGCCGCACAAGATCGGGAAGCCCGCCACCGCCGCCTTCTGCACCATCTCGAACGAGATCCGGCCCGACACCATCAGGATGCCGTCTCCGATCGGCCACCTTCGCCGGGCGATGGTCCCCACCGCCTTGTCGACCGCGTTGTGGCGGCCGATGTCCTCGGCGATCGCCTCCAAACGTCCGTCGGCGGTGAAGGCGGCGGCGGCGTGAAGCCCGCCGGTCTCGGCGAAGGCCGCCTGCTGGGCCCGCATGGCGTCGGGCAGCCCCATGATGGTCGCAGCGCTCACCTCGGGACCCGCCGCCACCGGGGGAGCCGTCACCCGCACGGCGTCGATCGAAGCCTTCCCGCACACGCCGCACGAGGAGGTCGTGTAGACGTTGCGCTGGAACTGCTCCGGCTCCACCACCACCCCTTCGGCCAGTACCAGCTCCCAGCGGTTCCCTTCCGGGTCGGGCAGAGGCCGAACCTCCTCGACCTCGTGCGGGCCCACCACCATCCCCTCGGTGATGGCGAATCCGAGTCCAAGCGCCGCCTCTTCGCCCGGGGTTCGCATCAGCACCGCCAGGGCGGTCTCCCCCAGGCGCAGCTCCAGCGGGGCCTCGGCCACCAATGAGTCGAGCCGCTCGCGGCGATCTCCCGCTTCGACCCGTTCGACCGGCCGGGCGATGGTCTTACCCATGCCGGCAGCGTACCCCCAGGCGGGGTTCAGGCCTCGTCCTGGATGTGCTGCCAGCCGAAGCGGCCTTTGATACACAGGTGGCCGCTGGTGACGTCGTGATCGAGCGGCGAGGTCACTTTGACGATGCGGTTGTCCTGGACGTGCAGCTCCAGGTTGCAGCCCACCCCGCAGAACGGGCACACGGTCCTGGTCACGTGCTGGCGCTCCTCTGCCCAATCTCCCCGCCGGCGGAGGTCGAACTCGGACTTGAACATGAGCGCTCCGGTGGGGCACACACCGATGCAGTTCCCGCAGTAGACGCAGGCCGAGGAAGGGAGCGGGGCGTCGAACTCCGTGGAGATCCGGGCGTCGAAGCCGCGACCGGCCACGGCGATTGCGAAGGTGTTCTGGGCGTCGACCCCGCAGGCTTGGACACACTTGTAGCACAGCACGCACTTGCCGTAGTCGCGCACGTAGAGGTCGTCCTGGACCTTGACCGGTTGTGCGACGGTGGCGGCCACACCGGCCTGGGGTGGGCGGTGGTGGCCGGCTCGCCCGCCGGTGGGATTCGCCGGCGCCGGTGAGCCGAAACGATCCGGGTCGACCTCGTAGCGCTCCATCCAGGGATGGAGGTCGGCGGCCAGGGAGAGGTCGACCGACGAGGCCAGGAACTCGAGGACCAACCGGCGGCTGTGCCGTACCCGCGGCGAGTCGGTGGCGACGACCATCCCCGGCTCGACCCGGCGGGAGCAGGCCGGGACCATGGCCCGGGAGCCCTCCACCTCCACCACGCACACCCGGCATGCGTTGACCGGATCGAGGGTCTCCACGTAGCACAGGGTGGGGGTGTCGATCCCGGCGGCCCGGCAGGCCTCCAACAGGGTGGTGCCCTCGACCGCCCGAACGGCTCGACCGTCCAGCTCCAGCTCGATCGTCCGCCGGGGCAGCTCCAGCACCACCTCAGCCATCGCCATCCCCTCCCACCAGCTCGAGGCGGAACGCCGATTGGATCGCCCCCGCCGCCGTCTGGCCGAGGCCACAGATGGATGCGTCCCGCATCACGGCGGCGATCTCGTCGATGAGCGCCACCTCCCGGCGGTGATCCCCGCCCTCCAGCAGGCGATCCAGCGCCTCCTCCTGCCGCACCGTCCCCACCCGGCAGGGGACGCACTGGCCGCAGGACTCGTCCCGGAAGAAGCCGGCGATGCGGCGAAGGACCGCGGCCAGGTCCACCGATCGATCCATGGCCATCACCACCCCCGACCCGAGCGCCACTCCCGCCTCCCGGGTCGCCTCGAAGGTGAGGGGCAGGTCCAGCTGGTCGGGCGTCACGAAGGCGCCGGCGGCTCCGCCCAGCAGGACCGCCTGCAGGTCGCTCGTACCCCCGGCCAGGTCGAGCAACCCGCCCAGCGTGGTGCCGAACGGAACCTCGTACAGCCCGGGCCGCGCCATGGTGCCCGACACGCAGAACAGCTTGGTGCCGGTCGACTGGGCGGTCCCGATCTCGGCGAAGGCCGGACCACCGATCCGCAAGATCTCCAGCACGTTGACCAACGTCTCCACGTTGTTCACCACGGTCGGCTTTCCGAACAGACCCACCTCGGTGGGGAACGGCGGCTTGTTGCGAGGCTCGCCCCGGAAGCCCTCGATCGAGTTCATGAGGGCGGTCTCCTCGCCGCAGATGTAGGCGCCGGCTCCGAGTCGGATCTCGATGTCGAAGCCCAGCCCGGATCCCATCACGTCGGGGCCGAGCAGGCCCCGGCGGCGCGCCTGGCTGCATGCGGCCCGGAGCCGATCGACCGCCAGCGGATATTCGCCCCGTACGTACAGATAGCCCAGCTCGCAGCCGCTGGCGGTGCCAGCGATGGTCATCGCCTCGATCACCGCGAAGGGGTCCCACTCCATCACCACCCGGTCCTTGAAAGTGCCGGGTTCGGACTCGTCGGCGTTGCAGATCAGAAAGTGGGGGCGAGCCGGAGCGGCGGCCACCGCCTGCCACTTGCGGCCGGTGGGAAAGGCGGCTCCCCCTCGCCCCACCAGGCGGGAGTCGAGCACCTCCCTGATCACCCCCGCCGGTCCGATGGACAGGGCGGTGCGAAGCGCCTGGTACCCGCCCTCCGCCCGATACTGATCGAGGCTGTCGGGGTCCACCGCTCCGACCCTCCGCAGGAGGCGCAGCTCGGCGCGTTCCTGCCACAGGGAAGGGGGGGCCGGTGGGAGCGCCTGGTCGTCGAGGAGGCCGGCGACGGTGGCGGGGGCGACCGTCCGATCGGCCCCGCCGGCCACCTGGACGAAGGCGGCAGGGGCCTGCTCGCAGTGGCCGAGGCAGGGGCTCCGCTGCCAGCTCACCGCCTCCTCGCCGGCGTTCTCCGGACCCAGCTTCTCCTCCAGTCGGGCGGGGAGATCGCCGGCGACCAGACAGGCGAGATCGTCGCAGGCGTGGATCACCCGGGACGGCCGGGGCTCCAAGGCCAGGAGGGCGTAGAAGCTGGCGACGCCGTAGGCCTCGGCGGGAGGGACGGTGAGCCGCTCACAGACGTAGTTGAGACCCCCCTCCGAGACCCAGCCCACCGTCGACTGGAGGGCTTGCAGGGTCGGGAGGAGCAGATGGCGGCGGGCCCGCGCCTGCCTTCCACCGAAGGCGACGTGACCATCGAGCCGCATGTCGCCCCGTGCCCCCCCTTCCCAGGCCGAGTCGGGCGGGCCCAGCACGGTGTCGACCGCCGCCCGCTCGTCGGCGGTGGCGACGGCCGTCATCAGGTGGAGGTCCAAACAACCTCCCTCATGCCTGGGGAACGGGATCGAGCTTGTCGATCCGGATGGCCGTGGCCTTGAACTCGGAGGTACCCGAGCGGGGATCGCTCGCTTCGATGGTGAGGCGATTGGTGTCGACCTCGTCGGGGAAGTGGAGGGTCATGAAGGCGAGCCCGGGCCGCAAACCGTGGTCGAACCGGACCGGGGCCTCCACCTGTCCTCGACGCGACGAGATCCGCACCACCTCTCCCTCGACCACACCCAGGCGACGGCCGTCCTCCGGCGACAG
>JBFGJL010000023.1:0-9126 GCA_041577235.1 Acidimicrobiia bacterium
CGGAGAGCTCCTCCTTGGCCTCCTCGATGCCGGCGACGTCGGCGAAGGTGACCTTCTTGCCGGAGGTGCTCAAGAGCTTCGCCCGGCTCTTGCCGAACGACAGCGCCTTGTTGCCGCCGGTCTGCATCTGCCGCATGAAGAAGATCCACAGGCCGACGATCAGCAGGAGCGGAGCCCAGCCGAACAGGAACTGCAGCAGCGGGTTCTCCTTGGGCTCTTCGACGCTGATCCGGACGTCGTTGCCGAGCAGCTCGGACACCAGCTCCGGACCGATTTCACCGCGCAGCAGGTCGGCCAGGTGCCGGGCCTCCGCCATCTCCTGGTCGAGCGCCAGACGCAGGCCGAGGCCGAACTCGGCGTTGTCCTCGAAGAGGGAGTTGGCCCAGGCCGGGCCCCGCCCTTCGGCATTGGTCGCCCACGGGGTGGTGGGGAGGTTCCCCCCGTAGATGGAGGAGCAGCCGGTGGCGTTGGCGACGGTGATCCGATCGCCGAACAGCTGGGTGAGCAGCTTCAGGTAGGGGGTCTCGCCACACCCGGCGCAGGCACCGGAGAACTCGAAGAGCGGCTCCAGCATCTGCGAACCCTTGACCGTGTCGACCTTCACCGCTTCGCGGTTCGCCTCCGGCAGGGACAGGAAGAAGTCGAAGTTGGCCCGCTCCACGCTGAGATGATCTTCCTTCGGGCTCATGTCGATGGCCTTGTGCTTGACGCGCTCCTTGGACTTGGCCGGGCACACGTCCACGCAGACGCCGCAGCCGGTGCAATCGTCGGGAGCCACCTGGATCGTCATCAGGTGGTTCGGGAAGTCCTTGCCGGTCCAAGGTTTGGAGAGAAAGCCGGATGGGGCACCGGCCAGATCGGAAGGGTCGAAGACCTTCATCCGGATGGCGGCGTGGGGACACACGATGGCGCACTTGGCGCAGTCGATGCAGATCTCCGGATCCCAGATCGGGATCTCCGATGCGATGGACCGTTTCTCCCAGCGGGTGGTCCCGGTCGGGAACGAGCCGTCCACCGGCAGGGCACTCACCGGCAGGCGGTCTCCTTGGCCGGCGATCATGAGGGCGGTCACCTTCGTCACGAAGTCGGGCGCCTCGGGATCCACCGGGGGCGGCCGCCGCCGGGTGGCGCTGACCCCGGCCGGGACCCCGAGCCGCTGCAAGCCGGCCAGGGCTGCGTCGATGGCGGCGTGGTTGCGGCGGAGAACCGACTCCCCGAACTTGCCATAGGTCTTCTCCACCGCCTGTTTGATCGCCGCCACCGCCTCGTCCACCGGCAACAGCTCGGTGAGGGCGAAGAAGCAGGTCTGGAGGACGGTGTTGACCCGACTGCCCAGCCCCGCCTGGCGGGCGATCTCGGAGCCGTCGACCACGTATACGGCCAAGTCCTTCTCGATGATCTGGCTCTGCACCTCCGCCGAGAGCCGATCCCACACCCCCTCGGCGGGGGCGTTGAGGAGGAGGGTGGCTCCCGGCGCCGCCACCGCCAGTACGTCCATCCGGTCGAGCAGATCGAAGTGGTGGCACGCCACGAACTGGGCTTGCTGGACCAGGTAGGTGGAGCGGATCGGATGGGGGGAGAAACGCAGGTGGGAGACCGTCACCGACCCTGCCTTCTTCGAGTCGTACACGAAGTAGCCCTGTACATCGAGATCGGTGGCCTCCCCCACGATCTTGGCCGAGTTTTTGTTGGCCCCGACCGTCCCGTCGCTGCCCAAGCCGAAGAACACCGCCCGCAGGCCTTCGTCCGGTTCGGGCACCACCCCCGGCTCCACCGGGAGACTGGAGCCGGACACGTCGTCGACGATGCCGACCGTGAAGCGGTGGCGAGGCGGGTCGGCCGCCAGCGAGGTCAGCACCCCTGCCGCCATGTCGGGGGTGAACTCCTTGGACGACAGTCCGTAGCGCCCGCCGACCACCTGGGGCGGGCGTGACCAGGCGGCCCGACCTCCCACCGTCTCCTCGGTGATGGCCGCCACTACGTCCAGGTAGAGCGGATCACCGCCGGCTCCGGGTTCCTTCGTTCGGTCCAGCACGGCTACTCTTTGCACGGTGGGGGGCAGTGCCGCGACCAGGGCTCCCCCCACGAAAGGCCGGTACAGCCGGACCTTCACCAGTCCGACCCGCTCACCCCGGGCGTTCAACGTTTCCACCGCCTCCTGAGCGGCGCCGGCCCCCGAGCCCATCATCACCATCACCCGCTCGGCTTGGGGATGCCCGACATAGTCGAAGAGGTGATAGGAGCGTCCCACCCGGTCGGCCAGCCGGTCCATCGAGCCTTGGACCAGGTCCGGCAGCGCCGCATAGAAGGGATTGACCGCCTCTCGAGCCTGGAAGAAGACGTCGGTATTCTGGGCACTGCCCCGCAATACCGGCTGGTCCGGTGTGAGCCGCCGGCGGCGGTGGGCGAGCAGTGCCTCCTCGTCCAGCAGCGCTCGCAGGTCGTCGTCGCCCAGCTGCTCGATCTTGGCGACCTCGTGCGACGTTCGGAACCCGTCGAAGAAGTGCAGGAAGGGTATTCGGGCCTCCAGGCTGGCGGCGTGGGCGACCAACGCGAGGTCGTGGGCCTCTTGCACCGACGAGGAGGCGAGCAACGCGAACCCGGTGGGTCGGGCCGCCATCACGTCGCTGTGATCGCCGAAGATCGACAGAGCGTGGGTGGCCACGGTGCGAGCGGCGACATGGATGACGGTGGGTAGCAGCTCCCCGGCGATCTTGTACATGTTGGGCAGCATCAGCAGCAGCCCCTGCGAGGCGGTGAAGGTGGTCGCCACCGCCCCACCCTGGAGGGCTCCGTGCAGAGCCCCGGCAGCTCCTCCCTCGCTCTGCATCTCGACCACCACCGGAACCGTTCCCCACAGGTTGGGGCGGGACGACGCCGCCCAGGCGTCCGCCAGCTCCCCCATGGGGGAAGCCGGGGTGATGGGGTAGATGGCGACGACCTCACTGGCCCGGTAGGCGACCGAGGCGGCCGCCTCGTTGCCGTCGATGGTGACCATGGCCCGTTCTGGCACGCTGATTCCCTTTCGTCGGAGCCCATGGTGGGCGCAGCTCCGCGGCGGCGGCCAGGGTCGGAGGTCACGTTGGCTGGTGCCTCCGGACCCCGGTCAGCGATTGAGGTGACCGGCCAGGGAGGGGATGTCGCGCAGTTCGGGAGTCCAGCCGGGCCGCACCGGGCGGAGCCGAATCCGGGCGTCCACGACCCGCACCCCCTGGCCGGGGGGCAGCACCTTCACCGGGTTCAGGTCCATCTCCACCAGCTCCGGCACGGCCTGGACCAGCGCCGACACCCGCAGCAGTGCCTCCTCCACCGCCGCCACGTCACCGGGCGGGGACCCCCGATAGCCCTCCAGGATGCGAGCAGAGCGAATCTCGCTCACCATCCTGGCGGCTTCGACGTCGGTGAGGGGATGGATGCGGAGGGCAACGTCCTTGAGTAGCTCGACGAACACTCCTCCCAACCCGAACACGAGGATGGGACCGAAGGAAGGGTCCTCCGTTACACCGATCAGGACCTCGTGGCCTCCCGGCACCATCTCCTGGACCAGCACCCCCTCCGGGTCGTCGACCACCGACGTCACCCGGTCGAACCCGGCCGCCACCTGCTCGGCCCCTTCGAGGTCGAGCAGCACCCCGCCCAGATCCGACTTGTGCAGGGCGGACGGAGCGATCACCTTGAGGGCGACCGGGCCTCCGATCTCCCCGGCGGCGGCGACCGCCTCGTCGACCGACGTCGCCACCCTCGCATGCGGAAGCCGGATGCCGTATGCGCCCAACAGTGTTTCGACTTCGGCCGGTTCCATCCAGCCGCCCTCCTTCCCCAGCCGGGCCAAGGACGACTCCACCACCTTGCGGGCGGCCTTCTCGTCGCTGTCGGGGAAGGTGGGGACGTCGCCCGCCGGCTCCCGCAGCCATTCTCCATGGCGCACGGCCCTGCTCAGCGCCTGGGCGGCCGCCTCGGGGAACAGGTAGGTCGGGATCCCCGCGTCGGCGAACCAGCCGGCGGCGTCCTCCGTCTGCATGAACACCGCCAGCAGGGTTCGGTCGGACGTCGCCCGGCCGGCCGCCTCCCGAATGGCGTCGGCGATCGGTCGCGCTCCTTCGGGCGTGGTGGGGATGTAGATGGCCATTACCGCGTCGATCTCGTCGCTGGCCAGCAGCACCTCCAGACAGTGACGGAACTCGGCCGGACCGGCCGAGGCGATCAGGTCGACCGGGTTGCGAGCCGAGGCCTCGGGGGCCAGAACCTCCCGCAGCCGGTGCTGCAACCGATCCGACAGCTCCGGAAGAGTGAGACCGTTCGACTCGAGCGCATCGGCGGCGAGGATCCCCGGTCCGCCGGCATTGGTTACGACCGCCACCCTCGGCCCGGCCGGGATGGGCTGGTTGGCCAGCAGCTGGGTGACGTCGAACAGCTCCTCCAGGGTGGAGGTGCGAATCACTCCCGCCTGGTGGAAGAGGGCGTCGACCGCCACGTCGAGGCTGGCGAGCGCTCCGGTGTGGCTGCTGGCCGCCCGGGACCCGGCCACGGTCCGCCCCGACTTCACGGCCACGATCGGTTTTTTGCGGGCGATGCGGCGGGCGAGCCGGGCGAAGCGGCGCGGGTTGCCGAACGACTCCAGGTACAGCAGGATCACGTCGGTGGCGGGATCGTCCTCCCACGCCAGCAGCAGGTCGTTGCCCGAGATGTCGGCCTTGTTGCCCACCGAGATGAACATGGAGATGCCGATGTTGTTGCTGCGGGCGTAGTCGAGGATGGCGATCCCCAACGCCCCCGACTGGCTCGACATGGCGACGTTGCCTCGGGGCGGGAAGACCGGGGCAAAGGTGCCGTCCAGCCGCACCGAGGGATCGGTGTTGAGCACGCCCATGCAGTTGGGACCCACCATCCGCATACCGGCCGATCGCACCACGTCCAGCAGCTTCTCCTCCAGCTGATCTCCCCCGGCTACCTCCGAGAATCCGGCCGAGATCACCACCAAGCCCCGCACGTCTTTCTCGGCACACTGGGTGGCCGCCTCCACCACCCGGTCGGCAGGAACCACGATGAAGGCCAGATCGATCGGGCCGGGGACGTCGAGCACGCTGGGATACGCTCGGACCGAGTTGACCGATTCGGCCGAGGGGTTGATCGGATAGGCCACCCCGGTGAAGCCGGATGCGACCAGGTTGCGAAAGAGACGGCCCCCGATGCTGGTGGGATCGCGACTGGCCCCGATCACCGCCACCGACTTCGGGTAGAAGACGGGGAGCACGGAGGCGGCTACCGCCCGCTTCTCCCGCTCCTCTTCTGCCGCCCAGGCGTCCGGGGAGTGGGCGGTGGGGAAGTCGACCGTGTACACCCCCTCTTCCAGCGTCCGGTGCATCTCGTACCCCGAGGTCCGGAACACTCTCATCATCTGCAGATTCTCGGGGAGCACGAAGGCTCGGAACGAGCTGACGCTGTGGGCGCGGGCGTAGCTGCCCAGCAGCTGCAGGAGGGCCGTACCCACCCCACGTCCTTGATGGGTGTCGGCGACCAGGAAGGCCACCTCGGCCACGCCCTCCTCGTCCTGTGCCCGGTCATAGCGACCGATGCCGATCAGCTCCCCCTCCAGGAACGCCCCGAACGCCATCCGCTCCTGGTAATCCACCGTCGAGAAGTACGCCAGCTCATCCGGGGTCAGCTCGTCCTTCATCCGGAAGAAGCGGAAATAGCGTGATTCCGCCCCAGTGCGGTGGAACAGGTCGAGCAGATCGGGGGCGTCTGAGGCCTTGATCGGCCGGAAACGGCAGACGGCTCCGTCCCGCAGGATCAGATCGAACTCGTACTCGGCCGGGTAGTCGCTCACCGTCGCGATTGTGGCACGACGGCATCCGGCCCGGGCAGAGGATTCCGGCTCAGCCGTCCACCCTTCGCAGCAGGCCGACCGTCTCCTCGACGGCGATGTCCTGCTGCTCGAACCGGGTGATCGTGGCGGGACCATCACCCTTTTGGGGGCCGTACCAGCCGAACTGGGCGTGGTTGCCACCGGCGATCTCCACCACCTCGGTGGAGTCGGGCAACCTCGCCAGCGCCTGGGAGACCTCCGTGTCGGACACCAGGTGGTCCTGGCTTCCGGTCAGGAGCACCACCGCGATCTCGCTCAGCGACAGATCGACCCCCCCGTCGGGATAGGCCGCCCACAGGGCGAGCCCGCCGATCTCCGGGTTCTGGCTGACGTAGCGGGCCGCCATCGCTCCGCCCAGCGAGTGGCCCCCCATCGCCCAGTTGGCGATCTGCGGGAAGTCACTCACCACCTCGCTGGCGCGGTTCTGGCTGAGGATCGCCAGGTTGAAGGGCATCCTCACCACCACCACCAGATATCCCTGGGCGGCGATCCGCTGGGCGATCGGAGCGTACGCCTCCGGTTCGACCCGAGCGCCCGGGTAGAAGATGAGGCCGGTGTCGGGGGTGCGGTCCCGGGGTGAGAAGGAGAGCCAGGGCTCGGTCTCGACCCTCACCAGCTCGGTCGACTCGAGCGCCTCCCGAGCGGTGGCCATGGTCCGCAAGGGAGACAGAAACACCTGGTAGCCGAGGCCGATCGCCAGGGCCATCACCGCCAGGATGCTCCACCCTACGATGCGTCTGGATCGCATGGTCCTCCGGGGCCTGGGCCGCCGGTCAGTCTGCCACAGCGCCCTCGGCCGTCTCCACCATCCGACGGCGGGCCGTCACAATCGCTGCTCCTCCTCGTAGGGGTAGACCGGAATCAACTCGCCTCCCGCCAGCCGCCGCTGGAGGGCGGTCCAGAACGACGCCTCGAACAGAGCGGCGTGTTTGTCCTCGAAGACCTCTCGAAGCCCCGGCGGAAGACCCAGGAACCTGCGGAACTCGGCCGGGAAGATGTCGTGCGGGCCCACCGTGAACCACGGCTCGGCCGCCAGCTCCTGCTCGGCGGTCTCGGGTTCGGGCAGTTCCCGGAACACACATTCCGTCAGGGGGGCGAGCTCGTCGTAGTCGTAGAACACCACCCGCCCGTGGCGGGTGACTCCGAAGTTCTTCAACAGCATGTCGCCCGGGAAGATGTCGGAGGCGGCCAGGTCCTTCATGCACCGTCCGTAGTCTCGGATCGCGGCCCGGGCGGCCCTGGTGTCGGCCTCCCGTACATAGACGTCGAGGGGGATGACCCGCCGCTCCACATAGGCATGACCCAGGACCACGTGCCGGCCGGCCACCGCCACCGTCTCGCCGCACTCGGAGGTCAGCTCGTCGAGAAGGTCGGGTTCGAAACGGTCCCGATCGAACCGAAGGTGCTCGAACTCCTGGGCCTCCACCAGCCGGCCGGCCCGGTCGTGCCGGAACACCAGTCGGTACTTGTCTCGCACCTCCCGGCGAGACGTGGTCTTGGGAAGCGGGAAGGCGTCCCGAATCACCTTGAAGACGACGTCGAAGCCGGGCATGGTGAACACGCTCATCACCATGCCCCGCTCCCCCCGGGCGTGGGCGAAGCGCTCGCCGGAGGCGGCCACGTGGTGAATGAGGTCGCGGTAGAGCTCCGTCTTCCCGTGCTTGTTGTGGCCGATGGCGTTGTAGATCTCGGCGACCCGCTTGCGGGGCATGAGGGAGCGGAGGAACTGGACCAGGTCGTAGGGGCGCTCCACGTCGACGTGGAAGTAGGAACGGGTGAAGCTGAACAGGATGCTGAGCGCGTTCTCGGTGAGCAGCACCGCATCCACCCGACCCCCTTCAGGCTCGTTCACGACCACCAGCGCGAACGGGACGACGTGGGAGCCGGAGAACAGCCGTCCGATCAGGTGGGCGCTCTGCCCCCGATAGAAGACCGGTCGGATGGCCTCTGCTCGCTCCACCACCTGCAAGGCACCGATGTCGCGCAGGTGTCCCTCCACCCGGGCCGCCACCGCCTTGGCCTGCTCGGTGGGATCGACCAGCGGGAGCTGGGCGGCTCCCAGGATCTCCTCGAAGAGGGCAGAGCTGGTCTCGGCCCGATCCAGGACCCGGTAGACGGGAGTGCGGGCCGAGGTGGGGGGAGTGTCGAAATCGGTGTCGACGAACTCCACGTGAGGATCGACCCCAACCGTCGTGAACATCTTCCGGGTGACCGAGTTGAAGAAGGTCTCCGCCAGCTCCCATTCGTCGCGCCCGTCGATGAGCCCCGAATACACCGCCTTCATCGCCGCCCACAGGGCCTGGTCGTCTTGCCGCCCTCCCAGCAGCCCGCCCAGGTCTGCCACGAGGTCGGCGAGCACCCGGCTGTAGAGATCCAGGCGCTCGGCGGCGTCGGCTGCCATGGCGTGCCAATCCCGCTCCCGAAATCGAATCCGGGCACGCCGGGTGATGATCCGGAAGCGGCCGACGTAGTCGTCGAACGATCGCACGATCGCCCGGGCCCCCAGGTTGGCGAGACGACTGTCGGAGAGCTGTTCGGCCATCGGGGCCCATTGTGCCCGACCGGATCGGTCAGCTCTGGTAGATGGTGGTGTCCGGGTGATAGGCGGCCCACCCGTACCACTCCGTCACGAAGGAGGTGACGAAGTCCAGCCGGGTGCCCGCCAGCGGACCCGAGACGGCTCGGCCGGTCCGATCCCATTCGGAGCCGGCGGCGGTGAACCGGCCGCCCTCGACCGTGAAGCGGAGGGTCTCGCCGTCCACCACCGGCGAGTAGGCGAGGGCGAAGTCGTTGCCGTCGGTGAAGATGACCACCGGGGCCCCGCCCAGCTGGTCGGCCAGCACCGCCGGGACCCCGCCCAGCTCGTCCAGCGGGTAGGCGCGGGAGGATTCGCCCAGCTCCACTCCGAGCACCAGAGTGTTCTCGGGAAGGCGCTCGTCCACTCCCAGCAGGGAGCGCTGGAAGTTGGGTCCCAGCCCCTGCCGTCCGGGGATCACGAGCCGGTACCGGTCGGCGAACTCCGGATACCAGTCCAGCACCTTGGTCTCCGGGTGCTCCGCTCGCCAGTCCTCCCAGCGGGTGTGGATCAGCGGTAGGTAGTCCAGGCGGACGCCCTCACCGGCCAGCGGCCCGGTGAGCACCGTTCCGTCGAAATGGGTCCACACCGAGCCGGTCTGGCGATCCTTCATCACGAACACGCCGTTGTAGAGGCCGGCCACGTCGAACGTGTAGCGGGTTCCGTCGACGACGGGGTCGAA
>JBFGJL010000024.1:0-9078 GCA_041577235.1 Acidimicrobiia bacterium
GCCTCCCGGGGGGTGCTCACCATCCAGCGGGTGCTCCGCCGCATCGAGGGTCTGGAGGAGCACCGGCCCTGGTGGATGCTGCGCCTCACCGGCATCGCCCTCACCGTCGGTGCCGGCCTGGCCATGCTCACCTCCTCGGTCCTGATCGTGGCCGGGGAATGGGTGGTGGAGTGGGCGGTCGGGATCAGCGGACAGGACTGGTTCGTCGGGATCTGGGAGGTGCTGCGCATCCCGGTGGGATCGCTGGGGCTGTTGGTCTTCTTGCTGGCGCTGTACCGATGGGGACCACCCCGGCCCCTTCCCGGTGCCCCGCTGGCGGCGGTGCTGGCCGGGAGCGGGATGGTGCTGGCCAGCTTGGGGTTCCGCGCCTACCTGGCCCGGGCGGGCTCGTTGGGGGAGACCATCGCCGTGGCGGGAGCGGTGGCGGTGCTCCTCATCTGGCTGTACGTGCTCGCCTACGTGATCATCATGGCGGCCGCCTTCTCCAGCCAGATCGTCCGACGGCGCCGGCGGGAGAGCGACCACCTCGAGCTCGGCCTGGAGACACTGGAGCACGAGGCGGTGCACGGACCCTCGCCCCGAGTCTGAGGTTCCCGCCTTCTCGCCTGCTCACTTTGAGTGAGAAAGTCGTCAAGAAACCACTGAGAGTGCCGATAGAGATCGCAGCCAGTCCTGTCTCGTTTTGGGAGGTGTACATGCTGCGGCGACTCGGCAAGAGCTGGATCGTGATGACGGTCATGGCTCTGGTCACGATGGGGGCGTTGCCCGCCTTCGGGTACTTCGGTGATGCCGAGCCCGTGGACGAGCCTCCGGCCGTCGAGGTTCCGGCCGAGGAGGTTCCGGCCGAGGAGGTTCCGGCCGAGGAGGTTCCGGCCGAGGAGGTTCCGGCCGAGGAGGTTCCGGCCGAGGAGGTTCCGGTCGAGGAGGTTCCGGCCGAGGAGGTTCCGGTCGAGGAGGGCGTCGAGGACGAGGCGGGCCCGGTCGACGAAGGCGGGGACTGGTTCAGCGTCACTGACAACGTCATCAGCTACACCCTCGACGACGGCACCAGCGGAGAGGTGACAGTGGAGGGCGACAAGATGAACCACGGCAAGGTTGTGTCGGCCATGGCGCACGAGCTCAAAGGCCAGCAGCCCATGGGGCAGTTGCTCCGAGACGTGGCCCAGTCGTCGGCCGGCAAGGACGCACCGGGCGAGGCCCGCAGCAAGAAGAACAAATAGGACGAACAGCCGGACAACCAGCCAGGACAACCAGCCAGGACAACCAGCCAGGACAACCAGCCAGGACAACCAGCCAGGACAACCAGCCAGGACAATCAGCCAGGACAATCAGCCAGGACAATGAGTCGCCGCAGCGAGCGCCGCGGGGGGGGGCGATCCGCAGGATCGCCCCCCGGTCGCGTTCAGGCCCGGGCTGCGCCGATCCGCCGCTCGGCCAGCTCCACGTAGAGAGGGTCGACCTCGTAGCCGACGTAGTGACGGCCCGCCTCCACCGCCGCCACCGCCGTCGAACCCGAGCCCATGAACGGGTCGAGGACCAACTCGCCGGCGTAGGTGTAGAGATCGATGAAGCGGCGGGGGAGTGACACCGGAAACGGCGCCGGGTGGCCCACCCGACTGGCCGACTCGGAGGGCATCTCCCAGACCGACAACGTCGCCGCCATGAATTCCTCGGCGGAGATCGTGGCCGTACCGGTGCTGACCCGCTTGAACCTCCCCTTGGAGAACACCAGGCAGTACTCGTGGATGTCGCGAACCACCGGATTGGAGGGCGATCGCCAGCTCCCCCAGGCGCAATTGCTGCTGGCGCCCCGCCCCTTCTGCCAGATGATCTCACCGCGCATGAGGAAGCCGACCCCCAGCATTCGCTCGGTGACCAGGTGTGACAACGGGAGGTAGGGACGGCGGCCCAGGTTGGCGACGTTGACCACGGCCCGACCGCCCGGTTCCAGCACCCGGTGGGTCTCGGCGAACACCTCGGTCAGCAGGGCGAGGTAGGCGTCGAAGGTGGCGTCGCTGTCGTAGTCCTTGCCGACGTGATAGGGAGGCGAGGTGACCATCAGCGCCACCGAGGCGTCGACCAGGTCGTCCATCTGCTGGGCGGACTTGGTGAAGATGTGGTCGAGGACGGGGCTGGGGTTGACGGCCACGTCGTCCGACTCGTCCGCCGTTGCCAATCGGCGGTCGTAGAACGGTGACGAGTCGTGGCTCTCTCGTTTCCCCGCCCCGAACCGGTTGGTAGTGGTGGCCACAGATCCTCCGGGCTTCGACGGGAGGTTACCGGGCGCGGCGGCCGCCGCCTCGGGTTTCGATGCTCGCGCCGAAAGTAGCGAGAAAAACGCGAGAAGTGGGTTGCGCGGCGCGGATGGCATCGGGTAGGGTGTTGCCCGACCCGGTCGGGTCATCGTGGCGTCCCCACCGATCGAGCGATGAGGGGCGCCCCGAAGGCGGACGAAGGATCGAACATGCGAACACGACGGCTGCTGGCCGGAGCGCTGGCGGCGGCGCTGTTGGTGCCGGCTCTGCCGTCGGCGGCGGGAGCCGACGACGACGAGTTCCTTCCCCGCTTTCCCCACCGGGGCGAGACGACCTTCTCCAACGACTGGGGAGACGCCCGCTCCGAGGGCCGCAGCCACCGGGGCAACGACCTGATGTCGCCCAAGATGACCCCGATCGTGGCCATCGCCGACGGGGTGGTGGAGCGCATGGCCACCGGCCGCCCCCGGTCCGGGAACTACATCGTGATCTCCCACGCCGACGGCTGGAGCTCCTGGTACATCCACCTCAACAACGACACGCCCGGAACCGACGACGGGCGGGCGACCCGAGATCAGATCTTTGCTCCCGACCTGGCCGTCGGCGATCCCGTCCGGGCCGGCCAGCTGATCGCCTTCGTCGGCGACAGCGGCAACGCCGAGGGGAGTGGGCCCCACACCCACTTCGAGCTGCATCGGAACGGCCGGGCGATCAATCCCTATCCGTACCTGGTAGGCGCTTTCGACCGCTGGCAGCTGCAGCTGGCGATCGAAGCCGGCGAGACCCCCTTCCGCTAGAGGGCGGCAGCCTCGTCCAGCCGGGCTACCCGGCGCGCGACCTCCTCGGCCGAGACCCCCTCGGTAGTCACCACCGCCTGCTCTGCCGCCGCGACGGCCGGAGGCGACTCCTCACGGCTCAACACCCAGATCGCCCGGCGGACTCGGGCGGCGGCGGCGGCCGCCGCCCAACCTTCCAGCACCTCGGTGGCGGTGTGGGCGAAGCTTCGCTCCCGTCCGTCGCTGGCCGCCGCCCCCACCAGCACCGCCGTGAAGCAGTGGAGAGAGGCCGCCTCGACGTGGGAGAAGTCGGAGACGTCCCCCACCGCCACCTTCACCCGACGTGCCTTCAACGCCAGCCCGGCATCGGGATCGGTGACGAACGCCCGCACCTCTCCTTGCCGGGCCAGCAGGGCCTCGACCACGTCCGCCCCGATGGGCGTGTCGGCGCCGATCACGATCACCGGCATGGGCCGAAGCTAGCCGAAGCCCGAGGGAGGGGTGACAGGGTGCAATCGGGTACCATGCGGCGCTTCCCGGCCATGGTGGAAGCATGGGTCCAGACAGATGGTGGGTCGACCAGTCGTTCCATCACGACGCCTGCGGAGTCGGGTTCATCGCCGCCCGGAACGGCCAGGCCAGCTTCCGCCTGCTCCGGCTGGGCGTGCAGTGCCTCGAACGGCTCGACCATCGGGGAGCGAAGGCAGCCGACGGGACCGGCGACGGAGCCGGGCTCCTGACCCAGATTCCGGTGAAGCTGCTGGAGCGGGAGCTGCAGGAAGCCGGTATGGCGTCCCCGGAGCAGATGGGGGTGGTGGTCGCCTTCCTTCCCGCCCGGAGTCCCGAGCAGGGCCGGACCGTCCTCGGTCGTGCTCTTGGGGCCGAAGGGATCGAAACACTGCTGTGGCGGCCGGTTCCCATCGACCCGTCGGTCCTCAGCAAGCGGGCGTTGGCCTCCCTCCCGGTCATCGAACAGGCGGTGGTGAAGGCCCCGGCCGGACAGGACGTCGACGCCTTCGAGCGATCCCTGTTCCTGGCCCGCCGGGCGGCCGAGCGGGAGGCCCACCGGTTGGAGTTGACCGAGTTCTCCATTCCCTCTGCCTCGGCCCGCACGGTCGTCTACAAGGGGCTCTTCACCGCCGGGGCCATCGCCGACTTCTATTGGGACCTGCGCGATCCCGACTTCACCACTCCCTATGTGCTGTTCCATCAGCGCTACTCGACCAACACCTTCCCCTCCTGGTCGATCGCCCAACCCTTCCGGATTCTGGCCCACAACGGCGAGATCAACACCATCCGGTCCAACCGGGCGTGGATGGTGGCCCGAGAGGTCGGGGCCACTTCCCCGATCTGGGGTGACCGGCTCGGCGATCTCCGCCCCTTCCTCGAGCCCGACCAGTCCGACTCGGGGAGCCTCGACAACGCGGTGGAGCTGCTGGTGCGCACCGGCCGGTCGCTTCCCCACGTCAAGGAGATGCTGGTCCCGGCCGCCTGGGAGAACGTGGCCGACCTCGAGCCCGACCTGCGGGCCTTCTACGAGTACCACGCCTTCCTGACCGAGCCCTGGGATGGGCCGGCGGCCCTGGCCGCCTGCGACGGCCGGACGCTGCTGGCGGGGATGGACCGCAACGGCCTCCGCCCCGCCCGTTGGGCGGTGACTCCCGACGTGGTGCTGGTGGCCTCGGAGGCGGGGGTGTGCCCGGAGGAGGAGGCGCGGGCCGAGATGACCGGCCAGCTGGGGCCGGGGGAGGTTGTGACCTTCGATGTCGCCTCGGCCGAGATCGGCTTCTCGGAGGAGGTGAAACGCCGTCTGGCCGCCCTCGCTCCGTATGGAGAGTGGATCGGCACCGAGACCCTGTACGTGCAGGATCCATTCGATCCACTCCAGGACGAACGCTTCGACCCGGAGGCGTTCGCCCGGGTGTTCGGCTACACGGCGGAGGAACGTCGCCTGGTGATCGAGGAGATGGCCCGGGGCCGCACCCCCACCGGATCCATGGGCAGCGACACGCCGCTGGCGGTCCTGTCGGAGGCGCCCCGGCGTCTGAGCCACTACTTCCACCAACTGTTCGCCCAGGTGACCAACCCTCCCATGGATCCCATCCGGGAACAGTTGGTCATGTCGCTGCGCACCTATCTGGGTCGGCGGGGATCTCTGCTGGAGGAGACCGCCCAACAGGCCCGGCTGATCGAGATCGGGTCGCCGGTGCTGAGCGACGCCGAGCTGGAGAAGATCGTTCGCAGCGGCGATCCCCGCTTCTTCTCGTACTGGCTGCCGGCCGTCTTCCCGGCCGCGGCCGGGACGGAAGGGCTGCGGCGGCGGCTGGCCGAGCTGGGCGACGAGGCGGTCGAGGCGGTGGCGGGAGGGGCGACCATCCTCGCCGTCTCCGACCGGGAGGTGGACGCCGACCAGGCGCCGGTGCCGATGCTGTTGGCGGTGGGAACGATCCACCATCGTCTCATCGCCGCCGGGGTGAGGATGCAGGCGAGCATCGTGGTGGTGTCGGGCGAGCCCCGAGACTCACACGATCTCGCCTGCCTGGTCGCCTTCGGGGCGTCGGCGGTGAATCCCTACCTCGCCATCGAGCAGGCCCGAGCGGTGGGGGCGGCAGGGGGGATCGGGGTCGGCCCGGTGGCCGCCCAGGAGAACTATCGCACCGCCCTCCAGAACGGGCTGCTCAAGATCATGTCGAAGATGGGGATCTGCACGGTCAGCGCCTACCGGGGCAGCGAGTTGTTCGAGGTGGTCGGGCTCGACGACGAGGTGTGCGACCTCGCCTTCCGGTATGCCCCCCGGCGGGTGGCCGGGGCAGGACTCGAACGGATCGCCGCCCACACCCTGGCCTGGCACCAGCGCTACCGAGGCGGCGACCAGGACGCCGGCGGGTTCTACAAGCATCGGCGGGGAGGGGCGGTCCACGTCACCAGCCCCTCGGTGGTGCTGGCGCTGCAGAAGGCCGTTCGATCGGGGACGCAGCGGGACTGGGATCGGTACCGGGGACACATCGAGGACCGACCGCCCGCCCTGATCCGCGACCTCCTCGAGTTCCGCCCCCGCAACCCGGTTCCCTTGCCGGAGGTGGAGTCGGCAGAACGGATCATGCGGCGCTTCGTGACGGCCGCCATGTCCCACGGCGCCCTCAGCAGGGAGGCGCACGAGTCGCTGGCCGAGGCGATGACGCTGGTCGGGGCCCTGTCCAACTCCGGCGAGGGTGGCGAGGCGCCGGAGCGCTTCGCGACGCCCCGCAACTCGGGGATCAAGCAGGTGGCCAGCGGCCGGTTCGGGGTGACCCCTGCCTACCTCGCCTCGGCCGAGGAGCTGCAGATCAAGATGGCCCAGGGCTCCAAGCCGGGGGAGGGGGGCCAGCTCCCTGGACACAAGGTGTCGGTGGAGATCGCCCGGCTCCGCCACACCGAAGCGGGGGTGACCCTCATCTCGCCGCCGCCGCATCACGACATCTATTCGATCGAGGACCTGGCCCAGCTGGTCTACGACCTGAAGGCGTTCAACTCGGCCGCCCGGGTGTCGGTCAAGCTGGTGTCGGAGCCGGGAGTGGGAACGGTGGCGGTGGGGGTGGCCAAGGCCCAGGCCGATGCCATCCTGGTGTCGGGAGCCGAGGGCGGAACCGGCGCCTCTCCGCTGGTCTCGATCAAACACGCCGGGTCCCCCTGGGAGCTGGGTCTGGCCGAGGCCCATCAGGTGCTGATCGACAACGGCCTCCGTTCCCGCCTCGCCCTCGAGACCGACGGCGGGCTCCGGACCGGACGGGACGTGGTGGTCGCCGCCCTGTTGGGAGCGGAGCGCTTCGGTTTCGGCACCCTTCCCCTCCTGGCGCTCGGCTGCAAGATGGTGCGCCAGTGTCACCTCAACACCTGCCCGGTGGGGATCGCCACCCAGCGGGAGGATCTGCGGGCGAAGTACACCGGCGGCGCCGATCAGGTCGTCCAGCTCTTCCGGCTGCTGGCCGAGGAGGTGAGGGAGCACCTCGCCCGGCTCGGGGCCCGGACCCTGGGTGAGATCATCGGACGGGCCGACCTGCTGCAGCCGGCCGACCCCACCCATCCGGTGGCGGCCAGCCTGGCGCCGATGCTGGTCCGAGCGGAAGGGAGGTTGCGGCATCCCGGATTCCGTCCCATCGACCGGCCGACTCTCTCCGCCAAGCTGCTCGAGCATGGCCGGGTCGCCCTCGAGCAGCGCCGGCCCGTGCAGGTCTCCTATCCGATCAGCAACGTCGACCGATCGATCGGGGTGAGCCTGGCCGGGTTGGTCACCAAGCTCACCGGGGGCAGCGGCCTGCCCGATCGAACGATCGAGGTCCGGTTGGCCGGCACCGCCGGTCAGAGCTTCGGCGCCTTTCTCGCCGAGGGGATCTCACTGCGGCTGCGCGGGACCGCCAACGACTACGTCGGCAAGGGGATGGGGGGTGGGCGGCTGGTGGTGGTCCCCCGGCGCCCCGAAGGGGCGGGGCCGCCCCAAGCCGCCGGGAACGCAGTGCTGTACGGAGCCACCGGGGGCCGGGTCTTCCTGGCCGGCAAGAGCGGGCAGCGCTTCGCGGTACGCAACAGCGGGGCGGTGGCGGTGGTGGAGGGTACGTCCGATCACGCCTGCGAGTACATGACCGGCGGCACCGTGGCCATCCTCGGACCGGTGGGCCACAACCTGGGGGCGGGGATGACCGGTGGGGTGGCCTACGTCTGGGACCCGGGGGCCATCCTCAACCGCAGCGTGGCCGACACCGCTCCCGCCACGCGACGCCTCGGCGACGCCGAGGCCGTGGAATTGCGGGCGCTGATCGAAGAGCACTGGTCGGAGTCGGCCAGCCCGCTCGCCCGTCTGCTGCTCCAGGACTGGGAGGACCAGGTGGGCAGCTTCTGGGTGCTGCGGGCGGGTGGTCCCGATCCGGTCGGGGAGCCGGCCGCCCAGCTGGTGGGCGCGAAGCGGGAATGATTGGCCCGGTGGGAGCGTTGGTGGGAGAGCACGAGCGGTGCCTGGGAGGCGGCTCGGTTTCCCCCTCCCCACCCCTTCCGTCTCCCAGCCCCCGTGCTGTTTCGCCAGGTGCGGTGGTACCATGGCACTATCCGCGTAGTGGAAATCGAGGAGTGATCCGGCATGGCCACGGTCGACATCGATCTCGGCGCCTACCAGCTCGGCTGGAGTGACTCGGAGGACGAGTACGTCTTCAAGCCGCAGAAGGGGCTGTCCGAAGAGATCATTCGCCAGATGTCGGCGATGAAGTCCGAGCCCCAGTGGATGCTGGACTTCCGGCTCAAGGCCTACCAGCGCTTCCTGCGCAAGCCCATCCCCACCTGGGGGGGCGGCGGCGCCCTTCAGGAGATCGATTTCGACGACATCTACTACTACGTCAAGCCCACCGAGGGCCAGGCCAAGGACTGGGACATGGTGCCCGAGTCGATCAAGGCCACCTACGAGAAGCTCGGCATCCCCGAAGCGGAGCGCAAGTACCTGGCCGGGGTGACCGCCCAGTACGAGAGCGAGGTGGTCTACCACCGCAACCGGGAGGATCTCGAGAAGCTGGGCGTGCTGTTCTGCGACATGGACACCGCCCTCCGCGAGTACCCCGACATCGTCCGCGAGTACTTCGGCACGGTCATTCCCCCCAACGACAACAAGTTCGCCGCCCTCAACTCGGCGGTCTGGTCGGGGGGCTCCTTCATCTACGTTCCGCCCGGGGTCCACGTCGAGCAGCCGCTCCAGGCCTACTTCCGGATCAACTCGGAGAACATGGGTCAATTCGAGCGGACCCTGATCATCGTGGACGAGGGCGGCTACTGCCACTACGTGGAAGGATGCTCGGCACCGATCTACTCCACCGACTCCCTCCACTCGGCGGTGGTGGAGAGCGTGGTGAAGCGGGGCGGCCGCTGCCGCTACACGACCATCCAGAACTGGTCGAACAACGTCTACAACCTGGTCACCAAGCGCGCCGCCGCCTACGCCGACGCCACCATGGAGTGGGTCGACGGCAACCTCGGCTCCAAGCTGACCATGAAGTACCCGGCCGTGTGGCTCATGGAGCCGGGTGCCC
>JBFGJL010000025.1:0-9051 GCA_041577235.1 Acidimicrobiia bacterium
CCGCGATGCGACGCTGCTGGCCAACCTCGCCGACAATCTCGTGTCAAAAAGCGTCTGGATCGTCGGCGGCGACGGCTGGGCTTACGACATCGGCTACGGCGGGCTCGATCACGTGCTCGCCTCCGGCCGCGACGTCAACGTGCTGGTGCTCGACACCGAGGTGTACTCGAACACCGGCGGGCAGGCGTCCAAGGCCACTCCCCGGGGGGCGGTGGCCAAGTTCGCCGCCGCCGGGAAGGCGACTACCAAGAAGGATCTGGGCATGATCGCCCAGGCCTACGGAGGGGTCTACGTCGCCCAGGTGGCGGTGGGTGCCAACAACACCCAAACGGTGAAGGCGCTGGTGGAGGCCGAGTACTTCCCGGGCCCGTCGCTGATCATCGCCTACAGTCAGTGCATCGCCCACGGCATCGACATGGCCACCGGCATGTCCCACCAGAAGGAGGCAGTCGACAGTGGGTACTGGCCGCTCTACCGCTACGATCCTCGTCTGACCGACGAGGGCAAGTACGCCTTCCACCTCGACAGCCGCAAGCCCAGCCTCTCCTTTCGGGAGTTCGCCGCCAAAGAGGCCCGCTACGCCATGCTCGCCCGTTCCCGGCCTAAGGAGGCCGAGCGGCTCTTCACCCTCGCCCAGCGGGACATCGACGAGCGCTGGAACCTGTACGAGCAGATGGCCACGATCGACCACGGGGTAGGGGAGGCAGACGATGAGCGTTGACCTGGCGACCACCTATCTGGAGTTGCAGCTGGAGCATCCGGTGGTGGCCTCGGCCTCGCCGTTGACCGGAGACCTGTCGAGCCTGCGTCGGCTGGAGGAGGGAGGGGCGGCGGCGGTCGTGCTCCCCTCGCTGTTCGAGGAGCAGATCGAACACGAGGAGTTGCAGGTGGCGGAGCTGTGGGATCTCGGATCGGAGAGTTTCGCCGAAGCCCACTCCGGCTACTTCCCGGAGCTGGCCGACTACAACACTGGGCCCGACGCCTACCTGCGGCTGGTCGAGGAGGCCCGCCGGGTGGTGGGCATACCGGTCATCGCCAGCCTCAACGGCATCTCCCGAGGCGGCTGGCTCCGATACGCCGCCCTGCTGGAATCGGCCGGGGCGCAGGCGCTGGAGCTGAACATCTATCTGATCGCCACCGATCCCGACCGGACGGCCGACGAGGTGGAAGAGCGTTACCTCGACCTGGTGGCGGCGGTGCGGGCGGCGGTGTCGATCCCGCTGGCGGTCAAGGTGGGGCCGTTCTTCTCCTCGATGGCCAACATGGCTGGCCGGCTGGTGGCGGCCGGGGCGGACGGACTGGTGCTCTTCAACCGCTTCTACCAGCCCGACATCGACCTCGAACACCTGGCGGTGTCCCCCAACCTCGAGCTCTCCACCTCTTCGGAGCTGCGCCTCCCGCTGCGATGGACGGCCATCCTTCACGGGAGAGTGGCGGCCTCGCTGGCGGTGACCACGGGTGTGCACCAGGGAGTGGACGTGATCAAGGCGTTGCTGGCCGGCGCCGACGTGACCATGACCACCGCCGCCCTGCTGCGTCACGGCCCCGGCCACGCCGGCCGTCTGCGGGACGAGCTGCGCCAGTGGCTGGCCGAGGGCGAGTACCAGTCGGTCTCGCAGATGCGGGGCAGCCTCAGCCAGCTGAACGCCCCCGACCCGGAGGCCTTCGAGCGGGCCAACTACATGCGGGCCCTGGTCACCTTCGCCCGTCCGGTGCCGTGAGCCTCAGACCGACGCCGAGGCGGAGCTGACCCCCAGCGCGGCCTGGGCGGCGGCCAGGCGGGCGACGATCACCCGGGGCGGGCTGCACGACACGTAGTCCAGGCCGATCTCCTGGCAGATCCGGATCGACTCGGGGTCGCCGCCGTGCTCACCGCACAGACCCACCTCCAGCGCCGGGTTGGCCCGCCTTCCGTCCCGGGTTCCCACCTCTACCAACCTGGCCACTCCTTTGCGGTCGAGCGTCTGGAATGGGTTGGTGGCGTAGATGTGCTGGTCGAGGAAGAGGGGCAAGAACGTCCGGTCGGCGTCGTCACGACTCAGCCCGAAGGTGGTCTGGGTGAGGTCGTTGGTCCCAAACGAGAAGAAATCCGCCACCTGGGCGATGTCCCCGGCGGTGAGGGCCGCCCGCGGGAGCTCGATCATCGTTCCCACCGGCAGGTGGGGCGCCCCGTCGGGGAAGGCCGCCTCCACCTCCCGCTCGATCATCTCCCGCACCCTTCGTAGCTCCTCATCGGTCGAGACCAGCGGCACCATGATCTCGAGGCGGGGATCGCCTCCGGCCGCCAGCCGTTGGGCCACCGCCGCCAGGGCGGCTCGCACCTGCATCAGGTACAGCTCCGGCATCACCAACCCCAGCCGGACCCCCCGCAGACCAAGCATCGGGTTGGCCTCCTCCCACCGGTCGACCGCCGCCTCCAGGCGGGCGAGGTCGGCGTCGTCCTGGCCGGCCCGGATGCGAGCGATGCGGCGTTCCTCCAGCTCGTGGCGGTTGGGGAGGAACTCGTGCAACGGTGGGTCGAGCAGGCGGACGATGACCGGCAGACCGTCCATCGCCTCCAGCAGTCCCTCGAAGTCGTCGGTCTGCAGCTCGGCCAGCTGCTCGAGGGCGACCTCGCGTTCCTGCTGGTCCTCGCTGAGGATGATGCGCTGCACCACCGTCAGTCGCTCGCCCATGAACATGTGTTCCGTGCGGGCGAGCCCGATCCCCTCGGCACCGGCTGCCCGGGCGCGCCGTGCATCGTCGGGAGTGTCGGCATTGGCTCGGACCCCCAGCGTGCGGAAGTCGTCGGCCCACGCCAGCAGCGTGTCCAGCTCCGGGATGGAGGTCGGGGCGACCAGAGGCAGGGGCCCCGGGTAGACCAACCCTTCGGTTCCGTCGATGGTCACCAGGTCGCCCTCTGTGATCATCAGCGGGCCCACCGTCATCTTCCCGGCCGACTCGTCCACGTCGAGCGCCGCCGCTCCGGTCACCGCCGGCTTTCCCATGCCGCGGGCGACGACGGCCGCGTGACTGGTCTTGCCTCCCCGGCTGGTGAGGATGCCCTGGGCGGCTGCCATGCCGTGGATGTCGTCGGGGGTGGTCTCATGCCTGATCAGGATGACCTCGTCGCCGTTATCGGCCAGCTCGACGGCTCGGTCGGCGTCGAACACGGCGGCGCCGCGGGCCGCTCCCGGGGAGGCCGCCACCCCCCGGGCCACCGGTTCCACCCCGTGGCGGTCCTCGAGCCGGGGCCGCTGCAACTGTTCGAGGGCGCCCGGGTCGACCCGGAGGACGGCGTCACGCCGGTCGATCATCCCCTCGTCCGCCATCTCCACCGCCAGCCGCACCGCCGCCTGGGCGGTGCGCTTCCCGATCCGGGTCTGCAGGATCCACAACCGCCCCTTCTCGATGGTGAACTCGATGTCGCACATGTCGCGGTAGTGGGCCTCCAGCCCGGTCATCACCCCCAGGAGCTCGGCGTGAATGTCGGGGTGGCGCTCGCCCAGCTGCTCCAGGCTGAAGGTGTTGCGGATGCCGGCCACCACGTCCTCCCCTTGGGCGTCGGGGAGGTAGTCGCCATAGGGCCGGTGCTCGCCGGTGGCGGGATCGCGGGTGAAGCACACTCCGGTACCGGAGTCGTCTCCGAGATCTCCGAACACCATCATCTGTACGTTGGCGGCGGTTCCCAAGTCGTCGGCGATCCCGTGCAGTCGCCGGTACGAGCGAGCCCGCCGATTCTCCCACGAGGTGAACACCGCCATCACGGACCGCTCGAGCTGCTCGAGCGGGTCGACCGGAACCGTCGACCCGGTGGTCGACCCGATGATGTCATGAAACCGTACGGTCGCCTCCTCCAGGTCGGCGGCGGTGAGAGCGGCATCGCTGTCCACCTCTCGTCGGGCCCTGAGTTCGGACAGGACCGATTCGAAGGCTTCGGCGGGCGCACCCAGCACCACCTTGCCGAACATCTGCAGAAACCGCCGGTAGACGTCCCAGGCGAAGCGCTCGTTGCCGGCCCACTCGGCCAGCTCCTTGGCCACCAGGTCGTTGATGCCCAGGTTGAGGACGGTGTCCATCATGCCGGGCATCGAGAACTTGGCTCCGGATCGCACCGACACCAGCAGCGGGATGCCACCGCCGCCCCCGAATCTCCGTCCACTCTGCTCTTCGAGCCGAGCGATGGCGCCCCTCACCTGCTCCCACATCTCGGGCGGCGCCGTCCCCGCCGTCATGAAGGCCCGGCAGGCCCCGGTGGTGATGGTGAAACCCGGCGGCACCCGTAGGCCGAGCGCGGTCATCTCGGCCAGCCCGGCCCCTTTTCCGCCCAGTAGATCGCGGTCGGGGGACGGCACCTGGTCGTAGTGGAACACGTACTGCATGACGCTCCTGGTCATTCGCTCCACCCGAAGGTAACCGAACCGCGCCGGGATGGCTGAGGCGTCGGTCCCGAATATCCGGTCTTTTTGCCCTTTACCCCCGCCCCGGGAGAGAATCGGGTCCGGCCGCCACCATGTCGCGAGGAGGAAGCCATGCGGGTTGCCGTCTTCAGCACCAAGCCGTACGACTCCGAGTTCCTGGGGGAGGCCGCCGGGTCGCACCACGATCTGACCTACCTCGAGCCCCGACTGACTCTGGAGACGGCGCCACTGGCGGCCGGGTTCCCGGCAGTGTGCCTGTTCGTCAACGACCGGGCTGACCGGCCGGTGCTGGCGGTGCTGGCAGCGGGAGGTACGCGCTTCCTGGCTCTGCGCAGCGCCGGGTTCAACCACGTCGATCTGGAAGCGGCCCGCGACCTGGGTCTGTCGGTGGCGCGGGTGCCCCGCTACTCGCCCCATGCCGTGGCCGAGCACACCGTCGGGCTGATGCTGGCCCTCGATCGCAAGATCCACCGGGCCTACGGCCGGGTGCGGGAAGGGAACTTCTCGTTGGACGGCCTGCTGGGCAAGGGTCTGCAGGGGCGGACCGTGGGTATCGTGGGCACCGGGCAGATCGGAACCGTGGTCGCCCGCATCCTCGCCGGTTTCGAATGTCGCCTCCTGGCCCACGACCGGGTCGACAACGAGGAGTGCCGGCGACTGGGAGTGGAATACGTCGACCTCGCCCGGCTGCTGGCGCTGTCAGAGGTCATCACCCTGCACTGCCCCCTCAACCACGACACGTTTCACCTGATCGGCCCCGCCGCCCTCGAGCGGATGCGAGCGGGGGTGATGCTGATCAACACCAGTCGGGGGGCATTGGTCGACACGCCGGCAGTGATCGACGCCCTCAAGGAGGGACGGATCGGCAGCCTGGGGCTGGACGTGTACGAAGAGGAAGGCGACCTGTTCTTCGAAGATCTGTCGAACCGCGTCATCCGCGACGACGTCTTCTCGCGGTTGCTGACGTTTCCCAACGTGATCGTGACCGGCCACCAGGCCTTCTTCACCACCGCCGCTCTTGCCGAGATCGCGGCGGTGACCGTCGACAACCTGTCGGCGTTCGAACGGGGCGACACCTCCGGCAACGAGCTGGTGTGGGAGCAGGTGCGAGGATGAGCCGGACGAGCTCTGCAGAGCAGGGAGCCCGGCCCGAAGGCCGGGCTCCCTCTTCCTCCGGACAGGCCTCTGGTGGGGGAAGAGGAGAGAGGCGCGTCTGTCGACGACTGCTACCCCCTCAGATCCTGCCCTTTGGAACCGTGAACCAGTAGAAGCGATTGAAGAGCCATTTGGCCGCATGCCAGAGCCGGGACGGCCGCGGCGGCCTCGGTGGGTTCTCGTAATCGAAGATCAACACCGTGGCCTTCCCGCCGCCCGTCTCGAGAAAGCAGGTCACCTTGCCGCCGTAGCGGGACTTGACCGGATGGGGTGCCCGGCCTTCGACGGCGGCCACGATCTGCTCGACCACCGCCGGAGCCTCGAAGTGGGCGGTGGATCCGCTCTTCGAGATCGGCAGGTTGGTGGCGTCGCCGATGGCAAAGATGCTGTCGTGGCCGGTCACCTGCAGGGTGGCCGTGTCGACCGGGAGCCAGCCGCCCCGCTCGCCCAGCCCGGAATCGATCAGAACCTGGGCGCCCCGATGGGGCGGCACCAGCACCGCCAGATCGAAATCGAACGTCTCGCCCTCCAACGAGGTGAGCTGGCGCTTGTCGGGATCGACCGTCTCGACGTTGACGAAGGTGTGGAGCTCGATACCCCGCTCCTCGAAGATCGGTTGCACCATCTTCGAGGCCGACTCGATGGTGAAGGCCCGGTTGAGAGGCGAGAGGAACTTGATGGTGGTCCGGTCACGCACCCCCCGCTTGCGGACATACTCGTCCACCATCAGCGCGAACTCCACCGGCGCCGGCGGGCACTTGTAGGGCATGCCCGCCACCCCGATCACCAGGTCGCCGCCCCGGAAGGTACGGAGCGCCTCGCGGAGCCGCTCGGCGCCGGTGAGCGAGTAGAAGTCGTGGGTGGCCTGGGCCAGGCCCGGCACAGCCGCCCGGTCGAGGTGGGAGCCGGTGGCGACGACCAGGTGGTCGAAGCGGATCGGCCCGTCCCGTTCGAGGCGGACGGCCTGAGCGGTCGGGTCGATCTCGACGGCGCGATCGATCAGGATCTCGACGTCGTCGCGCAGCAAAGAGCGGAGGTCCCGACTCAGCCAGCCGGCGTTGGCCTGGTCGAGAGCCACGTACAGGTAGCCGGGTTGGTAGACGTGCAGGCCGGTGGGGTCCACTACTCGAATCCGAGCCTGGTGGGGTTCCAGCCGCTTGGCCAGCAGGTTGGCGGTGAGGGCGCCGCCGACACCACCCCCCAAGACGACGATATCGGCGGGCATGGTCACCTCGCCTTCGCCACCACGAACCGGGCGTAGTCGTCGATGTCTTCGACCTCCTTCAGCTGGTGGCCGGCTTTCGCCACCCAGGCCGGGATGTCGGTGCGGGAGCCTGGATCTCGGGACAAGACGGCGATGGTGGCTCCGACCTCGGATTCGCGGATCGCCCGGATCAGCTCCATGAGGGGTCCCGGGCAGAACGAGATACGGGCGTCTATCTCCCGATCGACGGTGATGGGCATGGTCACTCCTCTCTCTGGTGACGTTCAGATGAACAGCAGCTGCGCGCCCTCGGAGAGGCCGGTGAAGGTGGCCACCCCGATCACGTCTTCCACCATGGGGAGGAGATCGTCCTGGGTCAGGTCCATCAGGTCGAGGGTCATGGCGCAGGCGTGCACGTGCACGTCACCCACCTCGGCCGCCATGTCGAGCACATCGCGCCAGCTCGGCACCTGCTTCTCTTGCATGAGCTTGGCAACGTTCTCGCCCTCCTGTCCGTAGTCGGCGCTCATCGGGAGGGGCTGGCCGGCCCGGTCCTTGCGGAAGGCGTTCAGGCCCCAGAAGGTGAGGAAGATGTGGGTCTCCACCCCCATCGCCGCCGCCCCGGAAACCATGGTCGCCGCCGCCTGCAGCTTGTCGGCGGTGCCCGAGAAGAGCACCACGGCCATCTTGCGGTTCATGCGCACCTCTTTCCTGGTCTCGTGCTTTCGTTCACAAGGTACGCCCGGCGATGACCGGTCACTAGGGACTTCCGGCCCGCCCCACCCGGCCAGCCTCCTCTTATGCAGAAACCCGCATATACCGGCGGCGGCGGCGGATGCGGCGTCGCTCCCGGGTGGTGAGACCTCCCCAGATCCCGAAGGCCTGGCGCAAACCTGCCTCGGCGCACTCCTCCCGTACGGGACACGCCTCGCAGATGATGCGGAGCAGGTCCACCGAGGGTCCCTCCTCGGGATCGGGGAAGAAGGCGCGGGTGGGAAGACCGCGGCAGGCGGCCTCGGCGCGCCAGGTCGGGGCGGTGTCCATCACGTGGCCATGGTCGGCCGCAGGGCCGATCCCTGCCAGAGTCGAAGGTCCTTGAGGCCATCGGTCCGGCGGCAGAGGGGTACTTCGCCCCTGCTGGCGGAGAGATCGATGGCATAAGGTCCGACCATGCAGGAGCTCGCCGAGGCCGATGCCCTCGCTTTGTTCGACCGGGCCGATGTGGCCCACATGGGAGTGGTGGACGGCGGCGATCCCTACGTCACCCCTTTGTCGTTCGTACGGATCGACCGTGAGCTGTACTTCCGGACCGGTCCCGGACGCCGGCTCAACGCCATCCGCAGCCACCCGCGGGTCTGCGTCGAGGTGAGCGAGTACGACTCGGAGCGGGGCGACTGGCTCAGCGCGCTGGCCCTTGGTGAGGCCCGGGTGGAAGCAGACGAAGGACGGCAGACGACCGTGGTGGAGATGCTGCTCGACAAGTACCGCCCGGCGATCGGATCGCCGCTGGCGTTCTCGCGGGCGCAGCCGCTGCCCGGCTACAGCCTGGTGGTGGCCGTGGCGATGGAGCAGTTGAGCGGGATGTCGTCCGGCCTCGGCTTCGCTCCCCGCACCAGGCCGGGCCGGCTGTGACGGTGCGCCGGATGGAGGGGGTGTGACGGTGTTCGTCTACTACTTCGGCTACGTCCACCTTCCCTTCCGGGAGGCCGAGCGGCGGCTGCTGTCTGCCTTCGGGCGACTCCCGGCCCTCGCCGACAGCGCCTATCGCAACGGCGAGACGATCCGGTCGCGGCTGGGAGTGGGGTCGGAGCGACCGCTGCTGGCCAAGCAGGTCGAGCTGCACATCGGGGAACCGGTGACGGCTCATGCCCACACCACGATTCCCCTCTCCTGGGATGCCACCGGCACGCCTGGCCTGTTTCCGAAGATGCGGGCCGATCTGATCATCGCCCCCCTCGGGGACGACATGGCCCAGGTAAGCCTGCGGGGGAACTATGAGCCGCCGATGGGGGCGATGGGGCGGGCGCTCGATCGGGCGGTCCTCCACCGAGTGGCAGAGTCATCGGTCAAGGCCTTCCTGGACGACATCGTCGAGATGATCGAGGTGGACGGGGCGAACGCCCCCTGAGGTCAGACCGGGAGGCGTACCCGCACGGTGGTGCCGCTGCCGACCGTGGTCTCGACCGTGGCGTCACCGCCGATCTTTTCAGCTCGTTCGCGCAGGTTGACCAGACCCATCCCTCGCCGGGCGGTGGCCGGGTCGAACCCTTCCCCGTTGTCGGTGACGGTCAC